>NZ_CP015207.1:920000-1160000 GCF_002101375.1 Sporosarcina ureae
CTATCCGCACAAATTGTCAGTGGTATTGGATTCCTAGGTGCTGGGGCTATATTGCGCAGGGATAATGATAATATCACAGGGCTCACTACAGCTGCCATGATTTGGGGCGCAGCGGGAATTGGTATTGCGGTAGGTGCAGGTTTTTATATCGAAGCATTGTTCACTGTAGTTAGTGTAATGATCGTTATCGAGTTAGTAGCACCATTATTAGGCAGATTTGGTCCTAAGCGATTGCGTACTAAAGAGGCAAATTGTACGATCATTATTACGCAAAAATCTAAAATTGACGACCTCGTACGATACTTGAGTGAAGAACATATGGAAATTGACCATATGCGTATCAGACAATTCCAGACACCTGAACATCAATACCATCACGAATTACATTTCAAACTTATGGCACATCCAAAAAAATCTACTTCTTCACTTTATATAGAACTCACTACACTTTCCTATGTAGAATCGGTAGAACTCGTTATTTATCCATAATAAAACGCCAAGTCGACGTGACTTGGCGTTTTGAACTGAAAGCAAACTCTTATCAGGCTATGCTTTCAGTCTCTTTATTTTGTTGACAAATAACTACAGAAATTACAAACTAGCCTTCAATAAAGTGTGAACTTCATCTTTGGATAATTGAGCAAATCTACCAACCGGTCCATTTACAGCAGCTTTTTCTGCCATTAACTCCAATTTAGAGTCATCAATATCATAATCTGCTAACGTGACAGGTGCGCCGATCTTCTTCCAATAAGCACTTAAACGGTCGATTCCTTCCATTGCAATCTCTTCATCCGTCTTATCAGCTGAATCTACTCCGAATACATTAACAGCCAGCTGTACAAAGCGTTGTGGATTTTTCGGGAATGTTTGCTTCATCCAGTGCGGGAATAAAATCGCTAAACCACCGGCGTGAGGTATATCGTAGACAGCAGATACGGCGTGTTCGATAGTATGCGTACCCCAGTCCCCTTTTGTACCCATCGATAAGAAACCATTCAATCCCCAAACACCCGCAAACATCATAGATTCGCGAAGCTCTGTGTTCTCAGGATCTTTCACGAGTTGCTCTCCAGTCTTCATAACGGAACGCAATGCCGCTTCACATATTTCATCCTGGAACGAAGCATTGTTTGCAGTATGGAAGTATTGCTCGAAAATGTGGGACATCGTATCGACAATACCGTTGACTGTTTGATCTAGCGGTACTGACAATGTGTATTTAGGATCCAATATAGAGAACTTTGGATAGCTTAACGGTCCACCCCAGCCATATTTCTCCTGTGTGTCTTCATTGGTAATAACAGAACCTGCATTCATTTCTGAACTAGTCGCAGTAAGCGTCAGCACTGTACCAAATGGCAGTGCTTCTTTAGGTGTTGCTTTGCCTGTTACGAAGTCCCATGGATCACCATCGTATTTTGCTGCAGAAGCAATTAACTTAGTACAGTCAATTACAGATCCTCCGCCTGCTGCGATAATTACATCTATATTATGTTCTTTACACAGTTCTGCGCCTCTTTTAGCTGTTGACAGTCGGGGATTCGGTTCCACGCCCGGCATATCTACTACTTCAAAATCATTGTCGTTCAATAATGTCATGATCTCATCATACAGGCCATTACGCTTAATACTGCCGCCACCATATACGAGAAGTACCTTTTTACCGTATCTTTCCAGTTCTTCAGGTAAATGTTTCAGTTGATCTTTACCAAATAATAATTTGGTCGGATTATTGAAAATAAAATTATCCACATCGTACGCCTCCTTCTTCTCATTCCCTATTATGAAAAAGATGTATGAACGATGCAAGTATAGTGTTCTAAAAACAGGATATACTTTTCATAGGAGGAGATAAAATGGAGACATTGCAAAAAGTCACGCTAGCGATTGCGTTAATCGGCGCATTAAACTGGGGCGTAGTCGGGATTTTTCGTTTTGATGTCATCGCCCAACTAACAGAAGGGGCCTATCAGCCATTAGCACGCTTTCTTTATATCGTCATCGGATTGTCCGGTCTTATGGCATTACAAGTTCTTTTTACGTATTGGCGCAGAGAAGAGGAACCGAAATCTACCGAAGAGATCCAATCTGCATCACCTATTAAACACATATAAAAGGCATCTCCTCACACTCGAGGAGATGCCTTTTACCATTTTTATACCCAGCCACGGAAACGGCTTGCTTCCGCTGTTTTACGTGCACCAACCATATATGCTGCTAAACGCATATCGATATTACGTGTAGTTGCGATGTTATAAACATTTTCAAATGCTTGAACCATCTTCGCTGTCATTTTTTCACGTACTTCTTCTTCAGACCAGTAATACCCCATATTATTCTGAACCCATTCGAAATACGATACAGTTACGCCACCAGCGCTCGCCAATACGTCTGGCACTAGTAGAATACCGCGATCTGTCAGGATTTTAGTCGCTTCCGAAGTAGTTGGACCGTTAGCCGCTTCCACTACGATGTTCGCTTTAATATTATGAGCATTCTTTTCTGTAATTTGATTTTCGATTGCAGCTGGAACTAAAATATCACATTCCATTTCGAGTAGTTCCGCATTTGTTAGCGTATTGTCGAATAGTGTAGTGACTGTTCCAAAGCTGTCACGACGATCAAGTAGATAGTCGATATCCAAACCATCCGGATCATACAATGCACCGTACGCATCGGAAATACCGATTACTTTCGCGCCTGAATCATGTAAAAACTTAGATAGGAAGCTACCCGCGTTACCGAAACCTTGAATGATAACACGCGCACCCTTCATATCAATATTACGGCGTTTTGCCGCTTCATTAATAATGATGGTAACCCCTTCAGCTGTTGCGCGCTCGCGGCCATGTGAACCGCCAAGCACGACCGGCTTGCCTGTAATGAAACCAGGTGAGTTAAATTCATCAATTTTACTATATTCATCCATCATCCATGCCATGAATTGTGAATTCGTAAAGACGTCCGGAGCAGGAATATCCTTTGCAGGTCCCATTACCTGACTAAGCGCACGCACATAGCCACGACTCAGACGTTCTAATTCACCCATCGACATTTCTCGCGGATCACATATGATACCGCCTTTAGCACCGCCGTATGGCAAGTCTACAATTCCCGCTTTCAGCGTCATCCACATAGAAAGCGCCTTCACTTCATCAGCGCTTACGTTAGGATGGAAACGAATTCCACCTTTTGTTGGTCCCACGGCATCATTATGTTGTCCGCGGTACCCAGTGAACACTTTTACTTTACCATCATCCATACGGATAGGTATACGCACCTCTACCATAAGAAGTGGTTCTTTCAATAGTTCATACATTCCTTCATCATAGCCTAGCTTTTCAAGTGCATCTTTTATAACAACTTGTGTAGACGTAAATAGATTCAGGTTTTCTGTCATTGTATGGCTCGCCTCTTTGTTTGTTATTGTCTTTCACGGACACATTATAACACGAGCATAGTCAAACATCCACACATCGATTCCAAATTTTTTGCGAATTTTTTGTGCGACGGAATTTTAGTGGCAGCATATTACTCACTTGTTAAATACTGTACGAATTTTTCCCAATGCCCAATCTAACTCATCTTTCGTAATAATCAATGGTGGCGCGAAACGAATTACTGTATCATGTGTTTCTTTACATAATAAACCGAGTTCTTTTAGTTCCTCACAATATGGGCGTGCTGGTTCCGTTAATTCCATTCCAATAAATAACCCGCGTCCACGTACTTCTTTAATTGCAGGATGAGAGAGTTTCTTTAGCTCATCCATGAAATAGTTTCCTAGTTCTTTGGATTGTTTCGCGAGCCCCTCATCTTCCAACACTTCAATTGCTGCCAAGGATACTGCACAAGCCATAGGATTTCCGCCAAATGTAGATCCATGAGATCCTGGATTGAATACACCTAAGATGTCATCATTCGCAAGTACACAGGAAATCGGGAACACGCCCCCGCCAAGTGCTTTACCAAGGATATACATATCCGGCGTGACACCATCATAGTTACAAGCAAACATTTCACCTGTCCGACAGAGTCCAGCTTGGATTTCATCTGCAATAAAGAGGATGTTCTCTTTTTTACATAAATCCGAAGCTTCTTTCATGAACCCTTCAGGTGGAATAATGATTCCCGCTTCTCCTTGGATCGGCTCAATCAAGAAAGCAGCCGTATTGGAAGTAATTGCCGCTTTCAATGCATCGATATCCCCGTACTCTACTAACTTGATACCCGGTAGCAAGGGACCGAATCCTTTTTTATATTCAGCATCGGATGACAATGAAACCGCTCCCAGTGTACGGCCGTGGAAATTCCCTACACACGCAATAATTTCCGCATGGTTGCCTGCTACACCTTTCACATCATACGCCCAGCGTCTCGCTGCTTTTAAAGCAGTCTCCACTGCCTCTGCGCCAGTGTTCATAGGCAATACCATATTTTTACCTGAAAGCGCCGCCATCTTTTCATACCACGGACCCAATTGATCATTATGGAAAGCACGTGAAGTTAACGTAACACGATCTGCTTGGTCTTTCAGCGCTTGAATAATTTTCGGATGACGATGTCCTTGGTTGAGTGCGGAATAGGCAGCCAACATATCCATATATTTATTCCCTTCAGGATCTTTAACCCAGACACCTTCCGCTTCAGAAATTACAATCGGCAGCGGATTATAGTTATTTGCACCGTACTTTTTTGTTTGTTCAATAACAGTAGTCGTTTTCGTCATATCGGTTCACCCCTTCAAATTCACTTCAACGATTTACAGCATTTCCGAAGTAGTTTTCCCTTGCATATGCAACTGCAAGTAATCAGGTCCGCCAGCTTTTGAGTCAGTACCCGACATATTGAACCCACCAAATGGCTGGTATCCAACAATGGCGCCTGTACAACCTCTGTTGAAATATAGATTTCCTACGTGGAAGTCTTCACGAGCTTGCTCAATATGGTGGCGGTTCTTCGTGATGACTGCACCTGTTAGGCCGTAGTCTGTATCGTTTGCAAATTCAATCGCTTCTGTAAATGATGAGGCTTTTGAGAGCGCGACAACGGGACCGAAGATTTCCTCTTGAGAAATACGCGCATTCGGATCCACGTCAGCAAATACGGTGGGTGCTATGAAATACCCTTTTGAATCGTCGCCCGTTCCGCCTGCAATGAGACGTCCCTCTTGCTTGCCGATTTCAATATACTCCATGATTTTATCGAATGCCGCCTGATCAATAACTGGACCGGCTGTGTTGTTTCCATCGATTGGATCACCCCAGTTATACGCCTTCGTGATTTCTTCTACGCGCTTCACTACTTCATCGTAGACATCCTCATGAATGATTGCACGGGAACATGCAGAACACTTTTGGCCACTGAATCCAAATGATGAAGAAACGATAGATTGCGCTGCCAGTTCCAAATCAGCTTCATTATCGACAACAATCGTATCTTTACCACCCATCTCTGCAATCACACGTTTCAACCAAATTTGACCGTCATGTACTTTTGCCGCACGTTCGAAAATTCGTGTACCTACTTCGCGTGAACCTGTGAAGGAAACGAAACGAGTGTCTTTGTGGTCGACCAAGTAGTCACCAATCTCAGAACCTGATCCAGGGATGAAGTTGACGACACCAGCTGGCATTCCCGCTTCTTCCAGTACTTCAATAAACTTATATGCCACGACCGTTGTTGTGGAAGCCGGCTTCAACAGCACGGTGTTTCCTGTTACAAGTGCACCTACTGTTGTACCTGCCATGATCGCAAATGCGAAATTCCATGGTGAAATGACTACTCCTACACCAAGTGGTACGTAATCGAATCGGTTATACTCACCTGGTCTGCTCTCCACATGCATACCATCTTTTAAAGTAAGCATCTGTCGAGCGTAATATTCCATAAAGTCGATACCTTCAGCGACATCTGCATCCGCTTCATTCCAAGGCTTCCCTGCTTCTCTTGTAAGCAGTGCAGAAAACTCAAACTTGCGACGTCTGACGATGGCAGCTGCCTTGAATAATACGTCAGCACGAAATTCAGGCTTGACTTTTCTCCACGTTTCGAAAGCTTCTTTCGCGGTATTCATCGCTTGCTCTGCTAAATCGCGACTAGCTTGAGAGACATTACCGATGACCTCTTTTTTATCAGAAGGGTTAGTGGATGCTAACTTCTTGTCTGTCATTATGCGTTCACCGCCGATAATTAGCGGATAATCTTGTCCTAGATAACTTTCTACGAGTTTTAATCCTTCTTCATACGCTTTGCGGTTTTCTTCCACTGTAAAATCTGTGAATGGTTCGTGTTTGTATGGAATCATTTGGAATCAAATCCTCCTTTATAAGTAGAACGCAAAATTTATTTGCGTTTGATAGCGTTTACATTTATAATGATGCAAGAAAACATTGCATATTGCAAGTGTTTTGTTGTAATTATTTTTAAATTCTACTAACTTAGCAACTAAAATACGATATGTACTTATGTTAGGAAGGTGTTTCACATGAACATATACGAAAATTTATTGAATATATGCAATCAGTTTGCAGTGGATCATGCAAATATCGGGATACACGCTGTAGATCATACAGGAAGGACTATTATCTATAATCGCAAAATGAAGGATATCGAAGGATTAAATCTCGAAGACATAAAAGACCATTCTATTTTGGAGCTTTTTAACTTTGAGAAAAATGAGAGTACGTTATTGAAAGTATTGCAAAGTGGAGAACCTCAATTACGCGTTAAGCAGAGATACTGGAATGCGAATAAAGTAGAAATCACGACAATGAATGATACGTACCCTATTTATGAACAACAAGACTTAATCGGTGCGATTGAGTTCGCTCAAGATATTACGGCATTGGAAAAATTCGTTTTACAACCTTTACGTAAAAATCGCGGACCGATTACATTTAATCAAATTACTGCCCATTCATCCGTTATGAAATCGGTCATTTCCACCGCTGAAAAAGCAGCAGCGGCTGGCTTGCCAGTATTATTGATCGGAGAAACAGGTGTGGGGAAGGACTATCTCGCCGAAGCTATTCACTACGGGTCTGTGGGAAACAAGCGGGTTTTCCACACTTTTCATTGTTTACATGCTGATACAGACATCATCCAACAACTCAGAGAAACACTGCAACAGCAACCGCCTATGACGTTATTTTGCGAACGTATCGATAGTTTATCGATCTCTTTACAACAAGCATTGCTATATGTTTTGCAGAAAACTTCCAGACATCAATTCATTGCAAGTATTGGAGACGATCCAGTTGAGCTGATCGCATCGGGCACATTGCTAAAAGAGCTTTATTACTTCTTCGCGTCTTTCGCTATTAGGATTCCGCCTCTTCGGAAGCGACCGGAAGATATTATCCCTTTCGCTGAATCGTATTTAAAGAGTAGAATAGAGTCGCTAGGAACAGGTTTGACGAAGATTGATGACAAAGTGAAGGAATCACTTGTTGTATACGGCTGGCCAGGGAATTTGCGAGAGCTCGAGCTACTTCTCGACGAAGTTTCATCCATGCGCACAACAGAAAATACGCTGATTTTCGATATGTTGCCTCTGCAATTTAAGATGAAGGTGGAGTCTATAGCAAATGACGCTTCACAACCAAGAGATTTTATCGTGCAGAGCGGTTCGAAACTACTACCTTTTGATCAGTATTTACGAGAAGCCGAGAAGTATTATCTTCAAAAGGCAATGGAGCTACATGATCATAATATTACAAAAACCGCCAGCTCACTCGGTATGAGCAGACAAAACTTGCAGTATCGTTTGAGGAAACTGAAGGAATAGAGAAGTAGTCAAGATTTCAAAAACAAAAAGGACTGACGTAGAAGTTGTATGTACTTCTACGTCAGTCCTTTTATTAACGTCCGGATTGTTCAATCCAGCCCTGTAGTTTATCTTTCAGTGAATTAAAGCCATCCGCGTCTTGCTGATCTACGCGTTCTTGTAATGATTGACGAGAACGGGAGTGATTCAGGTAAGAACTTGGTGGCTCCTGTAATGCACGGATCGACAAACTAATTTTACTAGCTCCTTCATCCACATCCAATACTTTGACGTGAACTTCTTGCCCAACTTCCAAAAACTCGTTAATATCTTTGACGAATCCGTACGTGATTTCAGAGATGTGCACTAAACCTTGCGTTGAAGCATCCAGCGCCACAAACGCACCGTACGGCTGTATCCCGGTAACTTTTCCGGTCAGCTCATCTCCTACTGCAAATTTGTGAGACATGCAAAACAGCTCCCAATCTAAAATAGTATCTAGTCTGCCACTAAGGCCGTTTCATAGTATACCATATTTCAAAGTTTTGAACAAAAAAGAGCCATCCGAAAAGATGGCGTCGAGTAGTTAATATTGAACGATTGATTTGGCTTCATATTTAACAGCAATCAATTTATAGGATATGTCCATACAATTCTCTAAAGGTATCCAAATTTCATGGGTGTGCTCATAGACATCACGAATATACTTAGCCAAGTCTGCTGGATGATCTACACAATGAAGTTCCTTCACTATTTCAGTGATTTCCACATTATATGCATATTCCCCTTCTTGGAATGGATCCCATTGTTTAAGAAGTGAGACTGCTTTTTTATTCATTTCAATGGTTTGCATGATTCGTCACCTGATTTGTATTTTCTTTTAATGATAGCACAACAGCTAGTAAGAAAACAGTTAGAGATATTTTGGCAGTTTATGAGGTATCGTGATGTAAAAAGAACATCCCGATCAATCGATGGGATGTTCTTGATTTTTAAGTTGTTGTCGTTCTTTTAAAATACGTTGTTCCAGCTCTCTCGTTTCTTCTTCCTGCCGTTTGGATTTCTTAATAACCCAACGAAATACGAACAGCATTAGCGTCATGAAGATGACGAAAGAAATCGCTGCCGGGATGTATTCTGATTTATCTTCAGGAAAATAAAGAAACGGCATTAATAGAACGAAGTCCATGCGAGTTTCCCCCTACGAATCAAATCTGCTTACTTTTGGATAATTTCGATTGATTCAATTTTAATTTCTTCTTTTGGCTTATTATCGCGGTTAGCTTTAGCATTGGCAATTTTGTCGACAACGTCCATTCCTTCTAACACTTGACCAAATACAGTGTGCTTTTGATCTAAGTGTGGCGTTCCACCGTTTTCTTCATATGCATCTGCAATTTCTTCAGGCCATCCGCCCTTTTTCAATTGTGAAGCTGAAGCGCCTGCTAGTGATGATGCTTGTACGATGAAGAACTGGCTACCGTTAGTGTTTGGTCCAGCATTCGCCATAGATAGTGCGCCACGCAAGTTGAATAGATCCATCGTAAACTCATCTTGGAATGTGTTGCCGTAGATACTCTCTCCGCCCATTCCTGTTCCAGTTGGATCCCCACCTTGGATCATGAACTCAGGAATAACGCGGTGGAAAATAATACCGTCATAGTAACCATTTTCTGCGTGCGTCAAGAAGTTTTCAACTGTCTTTGGAACTTGCTCTTTAAAAAGCTTTATTTTGATTGGCCCCATTGTGGTGTTCATCGTTACTAGTGCTTCGTTTTCTGCTACTTCAGTCGATAATTGTGGATACATGATATTCCTCCTCAAATTTGCGTGCTCGTTCATTTTGATGCGTATTTTCTACATGAAATCAGTCTATCATATATGGTGGGAAAATTCGATAATTGTAACTGTGACAGTTAGTTGACAAAGTTTATTTTGCTAAGAGAAAGCACAATATTAAAAGTGGACAACCTTGATGACTCCTAAGAAAATGCGAGTTCGCTCATTATTTTGTAGAACTGCTCATAGTTCATGTGTAACCGCTCTATGGCCACCTCCAACCGCTCTATACCGGTCCGTTACCGCTCATACTTTACATCACATCGCTCTATGACAAGCTATAACCGCTCATAGCACTCCGCTTTACTACTTCTCATGAATCCAAACAGCCAATGTACATCCCATAACAAGATCAGTATTCCCCATTCGCTCTCACTTTTGATGTAAGCACTATATTTCCTTCGGCTACCGAATTGTTTTATACTTAATATCATTGATGCTTTACAGGAGGAAGGCGGTTCAACGTTGAGTCGACATAAGAAAAATTTCATTATCATCTGGGTCACGAACTTTCTTGTAGCAGGGACGATGACGATGATTATGCCGTTCCTGTCGTTATACATTGAAACGTTTGGAGATTATTCTGACGCGTATGTCCAGAAGTGGGCAGGATTGATTTTTGGTGCTACGTTTATTACCGCGCTGATCATGTCACCTATTTGGGGACGTTTTGCAGATCGTTTCGGCTTTAAGCCCATCTTGCTCATCAATGGTTTCGGGATTACGATTTCGGTCTTTTTAATGGGCTTTGTCAATTCCGTAGAAACCTTTTTTGTCTTGAGACTACTGATGGGGTTGGTTACCGGTTTCTTACCGACTTCACTAGCTTTCATTTCTTCTCAAACACCTCGCGAGGAAGCTGGCAAGATGCTTGGGACGTTGCAAATGGGCGGTGTTGCGGGAATGTTATTTGGCCCCGTTCTCGGCGGTCTAATGGCCGATACGTTCGGTTTTGAGTATGCTTTCATCATTACGTCCGTTTCCGTTGTCATGGCGACGTTGCTTGTGCTATTTGGGATCAAAGAAGAAGCACGTGTTAAAGTGCGGAAAGTAGTGAAGTATTCGCGGACAGTCATTTTGGGTGGATTGTTCAAACACCGTTTGATGTTCAACGTGATGATCGTTACAACGCTGATTCAAGTCGGGAATTTTAGTATTCAGCCGTTGCTATCACTTTATGTAGCGGATTTGACTCATGCCGCATCCAATGTAGCGTTCCTAGCAGGGTTGACGTTCAGTGCAACAGGCTTGGGTAATTTACTATTCGCTAGGTATTGGGGGAAGGTAGGCGACGATATCGGCTATGAAAAAATTCTTGGGATTCTGCTCATCATGTCATTCATCTTCATTATTCCGCAGGCGTTCGTTACGTCACTTTGGCAACTTGTATTGTTGCGGTTTTTATTTGGTATCTCAACAGGCGGTATGATTCCTCTTACGACAGCGCTTGTTCGTCGTGAGGCCCCACTGGAAGTTCAAGGTGAAGTCATGGGGTATAACACCAGCTTCCGTTTCCTCGGCAATATTATCGGACCGATGTTTGGCGGAATTGTCAGTGGATATATTGGGATTCCTGCAGTATTCATCGTGACGGGTATCTTATTCATTGTCGGTTATCTGTTCCTATCCATGGCGGTACGACGGCCTACACAAGATTTCGAACATTTCCTAGAAGACCGGCAAGATGAAGCGAATGAACACACGTGAATTTAGCCACACAACCGTCTATCGGTTGTGTGGCTTTTTTATTCCCTATTGATTCAGGCGGCAGTTGCCATGTTATGTTATATTTTTCTATAGCTATATGAAAGTACAGGAGGCTAGTCAGTTGAAACAAACGGTTGGATTAGTGATTACGCTTGCTTGCGTACCGCTATTGTTATTTATCCAAAATCAAATCTACGCAGAAACCGTGCAGACGGAAGCATTGCACGCCTCCATTCGTGACGCAGTGCAGTTGGATGTGCCTGCCATGGTGTCCCCTATTCAAATGAAAGACCGGAACGGTACACTATTTGCGGAAGAATATATTGAATGGCGGCAGCCGATCCATTTGCAAGATATAACGTTTTTCACGCGACAGTTGTTTTTGAAAAGTGAAGACCGGACGTTTTATGAGCATCGCGGCTATGATATCGCCGCGATTATTCGAGCTTTCACGATCAATGCAGCGGCAGACGAAAAACAGCAAGGCGCTTCGACCATCACACAGCAAGTCGTGCGAATGCGCTATTTATCGACAGAGAAAACGTATGAACGAAAGTTTAAAGAGCTCTTCTTTGCAGCAGAGTTGGAGAAACAATCGACAAAAGATGAAATCCTAGAAATGTATTTGAATGAAATGTATTTCGGCAATCAAGTGTACGGAATTGGTGGCGCGGCAAGCTACTACTTCAGCCGTCCACTTGAAAAATTACATGAAGCGGAAATCGCATTTTTGGCTGCTATTCCAAATAATCCGTCGCTTTATAACCCACTCAAGCATTTTGATCAAACGAAAGAACGTCAAATACGACTTCTTCAAGTTATGCTCAATCAGCAAGTGATTTCGCAAGAGCAATTTGAAGAGTATAGTAACATGCCCATTCAATTAAACGTTAAGAAAAAAGAACAGCGTTACCCCATGTACAGTTCATATGTATTAGAAGAGTTGAAAGAGCTCATAGCGCAGACGGAAGGACTCGATGTGTCATTGAGTAAAGCCAAAACACCAGAAGAACGTCAACGCTGGCAAAATGAAATCAATCGACGGACGCGAGAAGTAATCGGCAAAGGCGTGACAATTGATACGGCACTTGATCAAAATAAGCAACAGCATGATGAAAATCGATTGAATGCACTTATTGGAACGAACGGTGTGCAGGCTGGAGCTGCTGTTATCGACAATGAGATGCGTGAGATTATCAGTCTGTATGCAGGTTCAGGCTATAAAAAAACAGATTTCAACCGAGCTTATCAAGCCGTTCGGCAACCAGGGTCAGTAATCAAACCATTGCTTGTCTATGCACCATTTTTCGAAAGTGGACCGTATCACGCGGATACGCCTGTAAACAGTAGTGATATTTGTATTGGTGGTTATTGTCCGAAAAACTTCGGCCACTATCAGTTTGGCACGACTACAGTACGAGAAGCCTTCCGGAATAGTTATAACTCGACGGCTGTACGATTATTGCAACGAGTTGGAATAGACGAGGCTTTCTCGCATATAGCGCCTTTTCATTTTCAGCACATCGTTGCAGCTGACCGTTCCTATCCTGCAGCACTTGGCGGATTCTCCAACGGCGTCACGCCATTAGAGCTTGCCGGTGCGACTACGAGCTTTATCGATGGGACATATTTGACTCCTCATGCGATTCGCTCAGTAAAGGATCATAAAGGCGAGGTATTATATAAATGGAAAGATACGTCAAAAGCGGTTTGGTCCCCTTCCACAGTCAATAGCATCCGCTCCTTGATGAAAGAAGTTGTCGTGAACGGGACAGGCAAAGGTATTGCTTATACAACGAGCTATACTGGAGCGAAAACAGGGACAACTGATTCGTTTAAAGACTTGTGGACAATCGGCATGAATGACCACTATACGTCGGCTGTCTGGATCGGTTACGACAGACCAACCCCCATCCCACGTCTGCGTGATCAAAAAATTCATCTGCGTGCATTTTCCTCGACGATGCGACCATAAAAGCCTTGCACGATCCGTTAGGTCGGATCCGCAAGGCTTTTCAATTTATTTCACTGGATTGGCTAACGGAATGCTAGCGAGCAGCCCATTGTAAAGACGGAAGATGATATACACCAGTCCCGCCACTAAGACACTCCAGATGATAATTTGAAAGAATATCAAACCGACTGTGTGCGTCAATGGCATAAATGGACTTAATTTGTAGACTACGTAAATAAAGTAGACAAAAGTAGTGATAAAGAAGATCAATGCTAGCATCTTCCATGATTGAATACCAATTACCGATGCAAGTGCGCCGATAAAATAAATGATGACACCTGATTTCGAAGCGCTATACGAGGCATCCGCTTCTTCTTTCAGGAAAAATAATAAGGCCGTTTCATGAATGGTGACCGCAATCAGTTTTAAAGCTGCAAATAACATAAAGAATACTAATGCATACATGGTCAGTAAAAAAATGCGTAATTGAAGGTCTGATAAGAACTCCCTCATGCCTTGATAGAGACCGATTTCCTTAAAGAGGATCAGCGTCTCTCCTACACTATAGACACCAAAGGTCAAACTGAATAGTAAGATGGAGACAAATGGTAAATAGCTGAACAAATATGGATTTTTCATAATACCCCCAAAAAATATTTTTTCCCCTTCTAATAATATAAGAAGGAAGTCGAATAAAGCAATAATTGGTCAACTGTCGTCTATGCAATTTGAAATGTTTTACGCTATACTAACAAATACGCCCACGCTTATGCCTCGGGAATTTGAATAGGTGAAGAACATGGTTGGAAGGAGGATTCTTTTGGAATTCGTGTTATTGATTTTTTTACCTGTAATCTTCGCGGTACTTGTTCCTTTTATTTATAAGAAAATTAAAGGAATACATACGGGTTGGTTTGTGTTAGTAGTACCTCTTGTGTTATTTGGCTATTACGCTAGTTTTTTGCCGTTAGTTATGGATGGTGGTCATGCTATTTCTGAATTGAAATGGATTCCTTCACTTGGAATTGCGTTTACTTCATACATAGATGGTCTTAGTTTATTATTCACGCTATTGATCACCGGAATCGGCTCGTTAGTTGTATTGTACTCTGTGTTTTACATGGATAGGGAGAAAGAAGATCTTGGTAGTTTTTATGTCTACTTACTGATTTTCATGACCGCTATGCTCGGAGTTGTGCAATCTGACAACACGATGACACTCTATTTGTTCTGGGAGTTAACGTCCATTTCGTCCTTCTTATTGATTGGCTTTTGGTATACGAAGGACAAGTCACGATTTGGCGCATTGAAATCGATGATGATTACGGTGTTTGGTGGGCTAATGATGCTCGGGGCATTCATTTTACTCAGCATCATGGGGGAAACGTTCTCTGTACGGGAATTAATTGCCCAAGCTCCTGACCTAGTGAGTCAACCGTACTTTACTCTGGCATTAGTTTTACTTTTGCTTGGTGCTTTTACGAAGTCGGCACAATTTCCATTCTATATCTGGTTACCGGATGCAATGGAAGCGCCCACACCAGTTAGTGCGTATTTACACTCTGCCACAATGGTGAAGGCGGGTATTTATTTGGTCGCACGATTTACGCCGATTTTCGGCTCGGCGTCCACTTGGATTTGGCTCGTTACAGGAATCGGATTGTTGACGCTGTTCTGGGGTTCATTCTTCGCAGTAAAGCAAACGGATTTGAAAGCGATTTTAGCATTTTCAACAGTCAGTCAACTTGGTTTAATCATGTCTTTACTTGGAGCAGGTGCCATTTCGTATCATACGACCGCAGCCATGTTTAGCATTGCGACGTATGCGGCCATCTTCCACTTGATTAACCACGCGGCATTTAAAGGTGGGCTCTTCATGATCGCCGGGATTATTGATCATGAAACCGGTACCAGGGATATTCGTAAGCTCGGCGGATTAATGAGCGTGATGCCGATCAGCTTTACCGTGGCAGCGATCGGTTCATTATCTATGGCCGGTTTGCCTCCATTCAGTGGATTCTTAAGTAAAGAAATGTTCTTGGAATCTATGGTAGCGCTTCGACACTTTGAGTTATTCAACTTCGATACATGGGGGATTATGTTCCCAATCATCGCTTGGATTGCTAGTGTATTTACGTTTACGTACAGTATGTATTTCGTTTTGAAAACATTTATTGGACAGAAGAAGTTTGACCAATTGCCGAAACAACCACATGAAGCACCGATCGGTATGTTAATTTCGCCTATCATTTTGGCATCCATTGTCATTCTGGTGTTCTTCATTCCGAATGTCATCGGAAAGTGGATTATTAAACCGGCTGTCATGGCGATTCAACCGACATTGTACGCCAATCCGTCCGCTATCGATATTCATGTCAAAGCATGGCATGGTTTTGGAGCTGCCGGCTTATGGCTGACTATCGGTGTAGTGGTATTCGGTACGTTACTCTATCTAACCATTCCGAAATGGCAACCGCTTTATCGTATCCAGCCTGATAAGCTATCGCTGAATCAAGGTTATGATGCAATTATGCGCGGAAGTGAAAAAGGATTGAATCGGGTTTCTCGTCTTTATATGACAGGCAAGATCCGGACATACTTATTGTATATGTTTGCCTTTATGTCTGTTACAATCATCGCGATTTTGTTCCTTAAGGACGCATTCGTTCTCGATATGAACAGCTTCGCAGCAATCACATTATACGGATCACTGAATGCCATCGTGTTGATTTTATCTGTCGGATTTGTTGTATTTGCGAAGTCACGTCTTGCTGCGATCATCGCGCTCGGCGGCGTCGGGTATTCCGTCGCGTTATTCTTCGTCATCTTTAAAGCGCCAGATTTAGCACTGACACAACTTGTCATCGAGACCGTATCCGTTGCATTGTTCTTGCTGGCATTCAAGCATTTGCCGGCACTTAGTACGCATGGGGAAACGAAACGCAATAAAATGGTCAATTTGATTGTTTCATTGAGTGTTGGTGTGATGGTGACGTTGGTTGCCCTATCCAGCCACTCACAAAAAATGATCCCTTCGATTTCTCAATACTATAAAGATACGGTCAAGACAGAAGCAGCTGGCGGAAATATCGTCAACGTCATTCTTGTAGATTACCGTGGATTTGATACATTATTTGAGATCGCAGTACTCGCTATTGCAGGGATCGCGGTACTTGGTATGATTCGTTTGCGTGTATCGAGAAAGGAGCCGACTGATGAAAACAAATGATGTTATTTTACAAACCACAGCTAAAGTAGTGTTTTTCATCATCTTCTTGTTCTCCATACACATCTTTTTCGCGGGTCACTATGCACCAGGGGGAGGATTCGTCGGTGGCTTGTTGACGACAGGAGCGATTGTACTGTTGTTATTGGCATTCGATTTACGGACGATTCAACAGATTCTACCGTTTAACTTTACAGTAATGACTGCGATTGGATTATTGCTTGCATTAGGTACAGCAGCGGGCTCGATTTTCTTTAATGTGCCATTCTTCACGCATGCATTCAGTGACTTTGATTTACCACTGTTTGGTCACACGTCCCTTCACACAGCGATGTTGTTCGATAGTGGCGTTTACTTAGTGGTCGTCGGTTCCGCCATCACGATTATTCAATCGATTGGAGGCGATGACTGATGGAGTTTATTCTTGCGATTCTCATCGGTATATTATTTACGGCAGCCGTCTATTTAATTTTATCGAGGAGTTTACTGAAAGTAATTTTAGGCACTGGTTTGCTCAGTCACGGAGCGCACTTACTCATTCTTACGATGGGTGGACTTGGTGGCTCAGCGCCTCCTGTTCTAATCGATGGTGTGACGGACTTTGCAGATCCCCTGCCTCAAGCATTAATCTTAACTGCGATCGTCATCAGTTTTGGTGTGACGGCGGTCATGCTTGTCATGGCATATCGGATGTATGCTGTACACCAAACAGATAATATGAATGAATTGAGAGGGAATGATGAACATGATTAATCTTCTTTTATTTCCGATCATTATTCCTTTCTTTTTCGCGATGATCTTATTGTTTTTCAAAGAGCAGGTGGTCGTCCAGAGAGTTTTGACACTGATCGGATTGGCTCTCAGTCTAGTTGCTTCTTTTTGGCTTATCGCGACAGTGAAGACAGAAGGAATCCAAACCGTGACACTCGGAAGCTGGCCTGCACCATTCGGGATTACGATGGTGTCGGACATGTTCTCCGCCATGCTCGTCACGACGACGATTATCATCACATTTTTTGTCGTCATCTATAGCTTTTCATCCATTGGTGTAGAAAGAGAACGATTTTTCTACTATCCTGCGATTCTGTTCATGATTACAGGGATCAATGGTGCCTTTACAACAGGCGATATTTTCAATATGTTCGTATTTTTCGAAGTGCTACTGATCGCGTCGTATTTGCTCATTGTGCTTGGCGGCGAGAAACGGCAGCTTCGTGAATCTATCAAATACATATTGGTGAATGTCATTTCATCTGCCATCTTTGTCATTGCGGTAGCGTATTTGTACTCTATCATCGGCACATTGAATATGGCGGATATTTCGGTGAAGATCGCCGAGATCAATCAACCAGGAATTATTTCTGTCATCGCGATTTTGTTTTTGATCGTCTTCGGAATTAAAGGGGCAATCTTTCCCTTGTATTTCTGGTTACCCAATTCGTACGCTGCACCACCGATACCAGTCCTCGCATTATTCGGTGCCTTATTGACTAAAGTAGGTGTCTATGCGATTACGCGTACCTATACGTTGTTTTTCGTGCATGACATTGGATTCACGCATCAGTTTCTGATGGTTCTATCTTTACTAACTATCATTGCAGGTTGTATCGGCGCTCTTGCGTATTTCGATTTAAAACAAATTATCATTTACAATATCATCATTGCAGTAGGTGTCATCTTGTTCGGTGTAGCTCAAATGAACACATCTGGACTTGAAGGTGCAGTTTACTATTTGATTCATGATATGTTGATCAAAGGTGCACTGTTTGTCTTGATCGGTATCATCATTTACGTAACCGGCACTTCAAACTTGCGGGAAATGGGTGGTTTAATTAAAACGCATGGAACGCTTGGTTGGACGTATTTAATCGCTGCGTTCGGTCTGGCTGGTATCCCTCCGTTGAGTGGATTTATCGGGAAAGTACTCATCACAAAAGGTGCGTTTGAAGCGGATCATGTAATCGGTAGTATCATTATTTTGGCCTCTAGCCTAGTGGTACTACTGTCTGTCATTCGGATTTTCATTTATGCATTTTGGGGTACTCAGAAGAACGAGCTGCCTGTTCGCGATCAACGTACGTATCGGCATATGATGTTCCCAGCTATTATGTTGGTACTCATTACGGTAGCGTACGGTGTGGGTGCGGAGTGGCTTATGCCATATATGACGGATGCTGCTGATGTCTTAACAGATCCATCCATCTATATAAATGCGGTGTTAAAGGAGTAGAGGTCAATGGCTTTTCAGATACTATTAAATTTCTTCATTGCAGTCGTTTGGATGTTCATGTCAAGTTCATTGACACCTTCTACGTTCATCATCGGATATCTTATTGGGCTGTTGATGATCATCATGACACGCCGTTATTTCAGTGGACGCTTGTACATTTGGCGAATCTGGTCCGCACTAAAACTGACAGCGATTTTCCTAAAAGAACTGATCATGTCGAATATTTCCGTGTTGTTACTAGTGATCAAGCCGGATTTATCGACTATGCGACCGATGTTCTTCGCTATGCCAACAGAACTTGAAAAAGATTGGGAAATTACGTTGTTATCTAGTTTAATTACGTTGACACCTGGTACGGTCGTCGTTCATGTTTCAGATGATCAGCGTACGTTGTATATCCATGCGATTGATGTAGACGATGTGGATGAAGCAATCGATTCTATTAAAAACACATTCGAGAAAGCCATTATGGAGGTGAGCCGAGGATGATTATATTTTATTCTGTCTGTCTCGTGCTAGTCATCCTGTCTATGCTCGGATTATTATATCGTGTATGGAAAGGTCCTTCCGTGCCGGATCGTTTAGTCGCTCTCGATGCGATCGGTGTCATGCTCATATCGGCGATTGCACTGTTTTCCATCTTGTTCGACACACCATTCTTCATCGATGCCATTCTATTGATCGCCATTATGTCGTTTATCGGCACAGTGTCCTTCTCAAAATTCATTGAGAGAGGAGAGATTATCGAACGTGGATCTGATCGCTGATATTATTATTGTGTTACTCGTCACAGCGGGGATTGTTTTTACGATCGTCACAGTCATTGGAATCTTACGGCTTCCGGATGTCTATACACGCGCACATGCTGCTTCAAAGAGTGCTACACTTGGGGTCATGAGTTTATTGCTCGGAGTTTTCCTCCACTTTTGGTGGAATGAAGGCCACTTTAGTATTCAGCTACTGCTCGGTATCGCCTTCTTATTCATCACTTCTCCAATTGGTGGTCACTTAATGACACGTGCTGCTTATATGTCGGGTGTAGAACCTACCAAATTGACAATTGGTGATGATCTAAAAGAAGCTGTAATAGAACATCGCAAAGAATCAAATAAAAACACACCGGATGACAAATAGTCATCTCGGTGTGTTTTTTTAATAGTATGGATAATAAGGGTAATATGGTTGCGGATAGTATGGATAGCTGTTGTAGTAAGGTGGATAATATCCTCCACCGTAACCATAGCCCGGGGAAATAGCATTACCTAAAAATCCGCCAACTAAACCACCTAGGAAAGGACCCCCGAATCCGCCGAAACCACCAAATCCGCCGCCATAGCCGCCACCATGATGACCACGACCGCCACCGTATCCACCTCTATAATTATGTCTTGTCATCCAAGCTCCCCCTTTCCCTCTATCCTATGACCAACCGGGAAGAAGGAGTGAGGAAAGCGCCTATATCAAATTATTCTTGTTGTTCTGTTTCAGCAGCCAAGCGCTCCACAAAGGTCGCCAATGTACGGACCATAACGCCCGTCGCACCTTTCGGACCGAGCGCATGTGGACTGGCCGCGTCAGACGTACCTGCAATGTCTAAATGAATCCATGGTGTATCTCCAACAAATTCTCCGACAAAGCCGCCTCCAAAGATCATATGGCCATCTCGTCCTGGTGAGTTATTTACATCGGCGACATCACTTTTGCGAATCCGCTTACGATCACTTTCAGTCAATGGCAGTTGCCAAATGAATTCCCCTGTTTCATCCGCCGCCTCTTGAAATTTTTTATAGAATGCGTCATCGTTGGTCAATGTGCCCGTTTTATCATTACCGAGTGCTACAATAACACCGCCCGTTAGTGTGGCTACATCAATCAAATACTCAGCGCCCGCTTGCTTCGCATAGGTCACTGCATCAGCCAGCACTAAACGGCCTTCCGCATCTGTATTCAACACTTCAATTGTCTTACCGCTTAATGATGTGATGACATCATCCGGCTTGAACGCTTCACCTGAAATCATGTTATCTGAAGAAGCAATGACCGCCATCACATTTTTCTTCGGTCGTGATTCCCCAATGATTGCCATAGCGCCGAGTACAGCCGCTGCGCCACCCATATCACCTTTCATGCCAACCATGCCGTCTTTAGGCTTCAATGAATAGCCACCCGTGTCATACGTGATACCTTTACCGACTAAACCCACGACATCTTCCCACTGTTCCGTCGCTTGATACTTGAGAACAATGAGTTTCGGTTCTTCTACTGAACCTTGATTGACCGCAAGAATCGCTCCCATACCAAGCTCTTCCATTTCAGCTTTACCCAGTATATCTATTTCCAAGTCATAGCTTTCCGCTAATTCTTGTGCGTATTCCGCCATCTTAGTTGGTGTCAACAAATTGGGTGGTACATTGACTAGCGTCCTAGCTTCGTTCACCGCATGTGCGGAGATCATGCCCACTTCTCCTGCAGCAGTAACACGCTCTTCATCTTCCGTCGTAATAAATGTAACCGTAGTTAGGGGGATATCTACTTCATTGGATGACGTCTTGAATCCCTCATATGTGTATGAGCCCATTCCGATACCCTCAGAGGCTAGGAAAGCTACGTCCTCACTATTTATCTCTTCATTGCAAAACGGCGCTATCCAGACGCCTACAGTGCGCACACGGTCTTGGTTTAGTTGTTTACCTACCTCAGCGAATAATTCACGCAGAGGCTGTTCTGTCAGTCGCTTCTGATTGCCGACGCCTACAAAGTACACGCGGTCGTAACGTTGCTTGGATAGTGCAGGCATTTTGGTAATCGTCTTAAACTTCTGTTGAACGTCCTGTGATTTAATCCAATCCGGCAAAAGAGGATGGAAAGATTCAACGAACAAATCGAAGCCTTCTACGTTCTCTGGATGATCTGGTATGCCTATAATAAGTACTTCTACTTCTGTCTGATCGATTGCGGATGCTGTTTCTACGTTTATCATGTGTGGTTCCTCCCCTTTTCTTTACGCTTTCCCCATACTAGTATAAACTAGTCTGATTAGCACTAGCAACGGCAAGTATTGTTGGTTGGATACAACGAGTAGATCCAAATTATGTTATACTAATTGCTAAACTACCGACAGTAAAGGAGTGGAACCACTTGGCTATTTTTGAAAATATACCGCTCCTCGCAGCGCTATTCGCCATCTTTTTTGCCCAATTTGTAAAAATTCCTATTCATTTTTTATTAACGCGTAAACTCGATTTCGGACTCATGACTTCCACAGGCGGCATGCCGAGTTCTCACTCAGCAGCAGTCACCGCACTCACAACTGCCATCGCATTCGAAGCGGGCCTAGATTCACCACTATTCGCCATATCCGCTATATTCGCAGTCATTGTTATGTTCGATGCAACCGGCATCCGCTACCAAGCCGGACAACAAGCCGTCATCATCAACCAAATGCGCTCCGACTTCCAAATATTCGTCAGTGACTTGAAAGACTGGCCGAAGAAAGACAATGACGCCAAAATTCAAGAACTCAAAACTTTACTCGGTCACAAACCAAACGAAGTATTCTTTGGAGCGCTAACAGGTATCCTCATCTCGATCATTACGTATACCGTTATCTTGTAACGTCGCAGCCATTACGGGGCTTGCGGACGACTCACGTTTTATAGTTGGAAGTATTTATTCGTCACTCTATTTAGAAACATATACGAGTTGATCGTAAGTGAAAGCATCCGCCTGGAGCGTCGATCAAAGGCGCCCTTCTTCTCTACTCTTTTTATCTCTAAAGCAACGTAAAAAACGGAACTGTCACAAGATGTCGTAATTCACGACTTCCTGTCCAGCTCCGTTTTTTCATGTCCACACCTAGCAAAAGCATTAGAACATCTGATAACCCATTTTGCGTAAAACCTTCATCACGAAACCTGCGATAATCGCACCGACCATACCGCTCGCCAAAATCACGATATCTACGGCATGCAGCGACATAATATTCGCCCCTAGCTCACTAAAAGCAAAACCAGGCTTCGTAATGTATTCATACATCGATACATCATCAATAATAAAAATCACGATAATCGGATAAATGATAGCCATAAGCCACGTCATACGTAACAGCATATTTAATAAAAAACCGATACCGAAAAACATCACAATAAATATCAAGATCGATAGCATCACTTGTGCTATGGATATAGTTTGCATGCTTGCTAACCTCCAGTTCATCACTTCAACATTTTACAGGATGAAGCGATGGCTTTCAACAGAATGAGACAGTGTACACAGAACGTTCTTTTCAGATGTCATGAATTATTAAAATTTGACAGATGTTTTTCTCTACTTCGACTGCTTTCACGGTTGACTTGTTGTCTATTTTAATGCATACAAAAAGCACTCGCTGATGCGAGTGCTTTTCGATATTCATTTGAGAACGTTGAATTTACCTTTTTTAATCGTTAATCCTAGACCGCCGATCATGAATAGCGCACGATTATCGATCATTTTCTTCATGAATGACGCTTTCGTACCCGTCACTTTTTTATCGAATACTACACCAATCGCATCAGAATCACCTAGAGAACACACGCTACCTTTTAAATCCGGTACGAATTCTTTAGTTGGGTTTCCTTTCATCAATGCGATGATATTGTTAGCAATTATTTCGCCTTGTTGCATAGCGATTTGTGCAGTTGGTGGATACGGACGATTAATCGCTTCGTTGATCATCAATGCACAGTCACCTACTACAAATACATCGTCGAATCCTGGCGCACGCATATCTTTTTCAACTTTCACGCGAGCACGCATGTTTTCTATACCCGATTCTTCGATCAAATGGTTACCACGAACACCGGCAGCCCATACAACTGTACCCGCTTTGATGAATTCAAACTCATCTTCGCCTTTTTTAATCTTCACGCCTTCAGGAGTTGCTTCTACAACCGGTGTACCGATAGAGAATTCTACACCTTTTGCGCCTAATTGACGCACTGCGTATTCCACAAGTTCCGGATCGAAACCAGGCAATACCATTGGCGCAGCTTCTACACAGAGAATGCGCACCTTTTTGGCTGGCACATCATATTCTTCACATAATTCAGGTACACGGTTTCCTAGTTCACCAAGATACTCAATTCCCGTGAAACCAGCTCCACCTACGATGATAGTCAAACGGCTATCATCTTTTACTTCTTCAGTAGACCATGTAGCGAATTGATATTCCATATGATCACGAATATGACGAGCTGCATTGACATTGGCAATAGACAGTGCATACTTGTCCAAACCTGGAATTCCGAAAGTTTCACCTTCGAAACCAAGGCCGATTACTAAGTAGTCATATGTGTGAGAACCGAGGTTCGTCTTTACGTTTTTCGTCGCCACATCGATGCCAGTAACTTCTGCTTCGATGAACTTTACTTTATTGCTATTGATTACGCTTGAAATATCATAGCGAACTTGTTCTGGAGATAATGTTCCAGCTGCCGCTTCATGCAACCATGTAGATTCATAGTGATAGTCATTTTTGTTGATCAGAACGATATCTGCTTCATCTGTACCTAATGACTTTTGTAAATTCACAACAGTCATTAAACCGCCATAACCTGCACCCAATACTAAGATTGTTGGTCTTTTCACGTAAATCGAACCACCTTTTAGTTTCTTAAACGCCGAGTACGTGTAAAATCAATCTTAATTGGTTTTGCAGTGTCGGCATTTAGTTTGATAATATAGAATCTTACTTTCATTACTTATAGTAGACCTTTTGAGCATGTATTTCAACAGAATTATTATTGTGCAAATAATCAATTTAGACTAGTAGTAGATCATTTTTATAATTCCATCAAATCCTGCTCGACTGATATGTTTTAATTTATTCGCAATCTGCCGGTGTGCCAGCTTTTTTAGCTGTTCTAAATGAAGTACCGCAACCACAATTTGCAATGGCATTCGGATTATCGATGGTAAAGCCACCACCCATTAGTGATTCTTTATAATCCACTTTTGTACCTACAAGAATAGCTGCATCCTCTTCTTTAATCACTACAGGGATGCCATGCGCTGTATAAGAAAGGTCATCGTCTTCTTTCTCTTGGGCAAAACCAAGACCATATGTTAACCCGCTACAACCTCCGCCATTAACGGAAACGCGCAAGAACGATCCTTCTTCTTCATTATGAGTCATCATTTTCTTCACGTGAAATGCTGCTGCTTCTGTAATCTCTACTGTATTCGTCATTCATACCACTCACTTTCCACGTTTTCTTTTTATCATATCAATCTTTTTCATCACAATGCAAACAAATAGTCGCCCTACTAGGTCTATTTTAATGTATAATAAGACTTAGGAAAGAAAGGAATGATACTAGTGGAAATCAGCCCATTTTATGAGAAGAAGATGCAGTGCTTACTGTGTAAAGAGCATTTCCCTACTACTAAAATTCGTTCTCGCCAAGTAAGAGTAGTTGATCATGATAGCGATTTTAGACCTATTTATATGAACAAGGAAGTTAATCCTATTTTTTATAATGTTGCCGTTTGTCCGACTTGCGGTTTTGCATTTACTGATGATTTCGTTCCGTACTTTGCGCCCGGCACAAAAGAAATAATCGCCAAAAATATAACAGCCAAATGGCATAGTCGCTCATTTGGTGGCGAACGGACGAAAGGACAAGCGATTGAAGCCTATAAATTAGCGTATTTAAATGCCCACTTTAAAAAAGAAAAGCATTTAACGATGGCAGGAATGATGTTGCGTATAGCCTGGATTTATCGTAATGATGAAAACCGTCAGAAAGAAATGCGTTATCTGGAAATATCACGTGACCTGTACATAAAAGCATTTTCTGAAGGTGATTATATGGGAACACAAATGTCTGAAACTCGTGTGCAATATATAATTGCAGAATTATCTTGGCGCATCCATGATCGTGAAGAAGCCATACGAAACTTCTCACGTGTAATTGAAACGCAAAAAAAATCGACCGAACCTACAATAATCCAAATGGCGAAAGATCGATGGCAAGAAATCCGTGATGAAGAACCCGCACATAAAACGAGCTGAATAAGTAAAACCGTGCAAAGAAGGTCATACTTCATTGCACGGCTTTTTTATTTAATGAAATTAAAAAACCTGTTCCACTTCTACTACGCCTGGTACTTCTTCAAGTAATGCACGTTCAATACCCGCTTTTAATGTAATTGTCGAACTAGGGCAAGTTCCGCATGCTCCTAAAAGGCGAAGCTTCACTATACCTTCATCGATATCCACTAGTTCGCAGTCCCCTCCGTCTCGCAAGAGGAATGGGCGCAATTTATCTAGCACTTCTTTTACCGGCTCATATAATTTAATATCTGTTGTCATTGTAATCACACTCTCCTTTCCTTATACTTATTATAAACTGCCAAGCAGAAAAAATCCAATAATGAATCGGAGGTTTGAGTAATATGTCACAATCCCCAGTAACAATCGAAGTATATGGTGCAGAAATCGTCTGTGCCAGCTGTGTAAATGCACCATCTTCTAAAGATACGTATGAATGGCTACAAGCAGCGATATCAAGAAAGTACCCTGAACAACCGTTTACTATTACGTATATTGATATCGACCAAGATTTAGCAGAATCCAGGCAGCGTGAAATTGTCGAGAAAATTCGTGAAGACGAGTATTTTTATCCACTCGTACTGATTAATAACGAAATGATTGGAGAAGGTCATATTCAACTGAAGCCCGTTTTTAACGCATTAGAAGCACATGGTTATCAAGCACAATAAATAGAGAAAATGATAATTGGATGTATTAATTGAGAACAATACATTCATTGAAGTGGTCGTTCTACATTGAACTGACCGCTTCTTTTTTGTATCCAATTAATGAAATGCACTATCAGGGCTAAAGAAAAAGCCACTTCATGGAAGTGACTTGCAAATAGTTGAGTTACCCGTTGTGCCATTTGTACATCCATAGCAAGCCAGATTTCATTAAACGTGCAATTCTTCCTGTTACGGTACGATCTGCTAAGTACGCAAATCCTTGCTTCTTTCCTAATGAACCCATAAAGCCTTTTAGTTTCAGCTCTGGCATTTCAGGCATCAACGGTTCACCTTTCCAAGTAGAGCGTAAAACTTGAACGATTTGCTCTCCTTGTACTTCTGCCAACTGAGCGCTTGGTGCGTGTGTGAGCGCGGCAATATCTCCGACAACATAAACGTTTCGGTAACTTGGAACTTGGTGATATTGATTGAGTACGATACGGCCTGAACGGTCTTTCTGAATGACTAAATCATCCACGACCTTACCTGGCTTAATGCCAGCTGTCCAAACTACTGCATCTACATCAATTGTATCTTCATGGTTATACAGAATATGTTCGCCTACTTTAGTAATGTTGGAATTCGCAACGACTTCTACTTCGTTCTCATCAAACCAACCTTTTACAAAGTTACTCAATCGTTCAGGGAAGTCACGCAAAATACGCGGGCTACGATCAAATAATTTAATTTTCAAATCGGGACGACTCTCACGTAACTCACTCGCTAATTCAATACCGCTTAGTCCCGCACCCACGATTCCTACGGTTGCGCCATCGCCTAATCCGAGTAACGTTTGATACGTCCGACGGGATTTTCCAATCGTTTGGATACTTAGCGTATGTTCAGCTGCCCCAGGCACGTTGTGGTAGTTATCTTCACTACCTAGTCCGATAACTAATTCGTCGTATGCAAGTGCTTGTCCGTTTGCCAACAACACTTGTTTTTCTTCGAGCTTAATTTCTTGAATCTCGCCTTCTACTACTTTCAATTGATCATGAATAGGAATGGCAACGCGGACTTCGGAGTCAGAAACGGTTCCTGCTGCCAATGCATAAAATTCTGTTTTCAAACTATGAAATAACGTTCTATCGACAAGTGTAATTTCAATATCGCTTGGTAATTCTTTATTTAACAAACGCAATAAAATTCTCATATTACCATAGCCGGCACCTAGTAAAAGTAATTTTCTCATAACGTTCTCCTTCTATGTCTATTTTCTCGTGCATCTCTATTTGTTATTATAGCAGTTTGTGATAACTTTCACAATATGTCATGTTCATTGACGCTTTTGAGAAAAAAGAGTACCATTTCTAGTAGGCGAGGTGAGAAAGATGAATCCCATCGTGGAATTTTGTATGAGTAATTTGGCAAATGGAGCCTACCCCGTATTTGAAACGTTGGAGCGCGATCCAAACATCGACGTACTGGAATACGGCTGTTTGAGCTATTGTACGAAGTGTAGTGATACGTTGTACGCGATTGTTAATGGTGAACTTGTCGAAGCGGATACTGCGGATGAACTGACGAAGCAAATTTATCAGTTTATTGAAGAGAATCCACTTTTTTAATAAAAATAAAGTCAACAGGATGTCTTGGAAGCTACTGCGCTTTTAAGGCATCTTTTTTGGCGTTTCAGATTGAACATTTACAACAAAAAAGCCATCACAAGAAGCCGTAGCGGTACGGCTCCTTAGATCGCTTCTTATTACTTCAGCCAATCTGCAAGTGAATGCAGCAAATAAGTAGGTGGTTGTGCCTTCTTTAACACTTCTTCCATAGGTGTGACGCCGGTTGCGACATACGCCGTATCTATACCATAGCGAATACCCGCCATGATGTCCGTATCATAATTATCGCCGATCAGAAGCATTTCTTCTTTCTCGTACCCACCTTGCTGTCGGATGAACTCCAGCATATGCGGCTCTGGTTTTCCTACGATAAGCGGCTTCGTATCAGTCGCCGCTTCCATCAACTTTAGAAAAGAACCGTTAGCTGGTACTAGTCCTTTTTCGGTAGGGAATTTGATATCTTGATTGGTACCTAAGAAATGGGCACCGTTACGTATCGCCAGACAAGCATCCGCAAGTTTATCGTATGTAATCTGACGATCGAGTCCCATTAACACCACATCAGGATTCGTCGTAGTGATTGTGATATTTTCAAGTTCCAACGCTTCACGCAATCCTTCTTCACCAATCATCATGACGTGGGCGCCATCATAATGCAGTTTGCAATAACGAGCCAGTGTGGTAGCTGAATTTATGATGAAATCCGTTTCTGTCCTCACTCCAAAACCAGCTAGTTTCTTCTGTTGCGCAGTGCGTGTCAAGGCAGCGTTATTCGTAATGAAATACGTCCCCTTACCTCCAGCTTGGCATGCTGCAACGTAATCTACAGCTTCTTGGATCGGTTCACTACCGCGATACATCGTGCCATCCAAATCGAAGCAATACGCGTTATATCGGCCCATCATTCTGTTGGAAGAAACGCCGAAACTGGACCTAATTCATTCGTTAAGTAGTCTCGAACTTGTCCTGGGAATTGTTGTAGTTCATTAAGCGTTTCTCGAATGGATAGGACTACTTTATCTGCATCGACTTCCACGAATTGGCGGACAATCATTGGACGTAATGAAATAAAAGCTTTTAATGGAATAGCTTGTTCAGATTTTATCACTTTTTCATCTTCAAGAATATCGATAATATCGTCGTAACTTCCAGGATCACGCATGATGAATCCGTCGATCATAGAATTTCCTACGTCAATGATTCCTTCAATCAAGCCATGTGCAATTCGTTCTAAAGCCAACTTATTTATATCGCTTTGAAGCCAGTTCGTTTCCTTTTCAAAAATATCGATTAACTGCTCCATATACACTAACGTTTTATTGATTTGATTTTGATCTACAAAATACATAATGTTCTTCCTCCTCATATACTTCATACTTCTATCTTACCATATTTATTGTAAAACGAATGAAAGCCCCGAGCAAATTTGCCCGAAGCTTTCATTTTTATTGTTCTATTTTTGGAGTAGATGCCGTTTCAGGTGCTGCTTCGGCTACAGCTTCCACTTCTGTTTGTTCTGCTTTTACTTTCCCAATCTTTTTCAAGATAAAATAAGCACAACCGAAATTACAGTATTCATAAATATAATCTTGGACAGTGCTGATTTTCGTTTCATACGTAGATTTGGAATTACGGTCTTCGAAAAAGCCTTTTAATCGTAATTGTCCATATCCCCAGTCACCCAAAATAAAGTCATACTTTAGCAGTACTTCGCTAAAGCGTTCGTTCAAGGCTTCTTCATTAAACCCATCGCGAAACTCTTCTGCAATTTCATACTGCATATTCTCTAAAATAACCATTCTCTGCTTCACTTCCATTTAACTGCTCGCTTGTCCTTCAAGTTTCAGCAGTTCGTCACCTTGGCGCTGTTTTTCTTTAGCCGAAGCATTAACTTGCTCGTCTGCGTGGTAACTTGAACGCACAAGCGGCCCCGCCTCACAATGAGAGAACCCTTTAGACATTGCGATTTTACGCAATTCACCAAACTCATCAGGCGAATAATATTTTACCACTTTAGCGTGTTTTTTTGTTGGTTGCAAGTATTGACCAATTGTCATGATATCTACGTTGTGTGCACGAAGATCATCCATTGTCTCAATAATTTCTTCCACTGTCTCTCCGAGTCCTACCATTAAGGAAGATTTCGTCGGGATCTCAGGATACATGTTTTTTGCACGTTGAAGTAATTCCAGTGAACGATCATATGTTGCACGCGCACGAATTCTCGGAGTTAACCGGCGTACTGTTTCGATATTATGATTGAGGATATCTGGTTTTGCATCCATCAGACGTTGCAAGTTTTCTATGTCTCCACCCATATCCGATGGCAGTACTTCAATAGAAGTAAATGGATTTTTCCTGCGAATCGCACGAATGGTTTCCGCGAAAATCGTAGATCCCCCATCCTTCAAGTCGTCACGTGCTACAGCTGTGACAACGGCATGTTTCAAATTCATCAATTCAACTGATTCTGCTACGCGTTCCGGTTCAGCGGTGTCAAGTTCGTTAGGTAAACCTGTTTTAACTGCACAGAAACGACATGCCCGTGTACACACAGCCCCTAAGATCATAAAAGTAGCTGTACGTCGCTCTCCCCAACACTCGTGAATGTTCGGACAACGTGCTTCCTCACATACGGTATTCAAGTTTTTTTCGCGCATTAATTTCTTTAAACCTGTATAGTTCTCATTGGTGTTTAGCTTAATTTTCAGCCAATCCGGCTTTCTAACATGCTCAGATTTTCTTCCTGTTTCAGGTTTGCATGACAACGCTACCGACTCCATTCTGTTGATAGATTCTACTCATGTCAATGTAACATAAATTCAGATAACCTTCAATTATAGACAGCATTTGATATGCACTATAAAGACGAATTCTGCTAGAATAGCCCCACTGGTGAAACAACTGAAAGGAGCTCATGCCAACTCACAACAAAAAAAACACTTGCAACCAAATGTCCGGTTACAAGTGTCCATCGTTTACTATTCGATTTTGAATTTCTTTCGAAACTTACTGAGGATCGTAGCGTAAAAGATGCTAATAAATAGACCGCCCCAGATGATGGTCACACCGAGTAGCATCATGAGAATTGCAGAGCCGCTCATTCCTGTATCCATTTATAGCCCCCCTTTATCTTCTTCATAATCTGATACGATTCTTGTGTTGTCTTTCCATTTTAATGAGGTGAAAACGATCGACATCACGAATGCGCCAATTGCTACCGGCCAGCCAATCGTCCATAAGAACGATGTAGGATATCCTTCATAGTTTTCTGCAATATTGTCTTTAATCAGGAAGAATAACATCGTACCCAATACTAACGGTGTGATGAATGATAACGATACTTTCCACCACCAGCCAAGACGAATATCTGATACTGCATTCGCATGCTGTTCGAATAATCCGAGTTTTCTGAACACCCAAGCTAGTAAGATAACTTCCACTAAACCGATGACTGCGATACCAAATTGGTTGATGAAGTAATCTGCCACGTCTAGGAAGTATAACCCCCCGTTCGTTGCATACAGCATGGAGATGACTGCTGACAGTCCAATACCGATCGTCACCGAGCGACGTCTTGAAATATTGAATTTATCTGACATACCTGCAATGTACGTTTCACAAATCGAGATGAGTGATGTGATACCAGCTAGTGTCAGTGACAGAAAGAAGAATGCACCGAACAGGCCATTTAATCCTGGCATTTGATTAATAATTTCAGGGAATACGACGAATGCAAGCCCTACACCTGCAGTAGCAACGTCTGCTACATCTACTCCTTGATTTGTTGCCATGAATCCTAGTACGGCAAACACTCCGATACCTGCCAATAACTCGACAGAAGAGTTGGCAAAACCTGTAATAAAGGCGTTATTTGTAATATCCGATTTCTTCGGTAAATAACTAGAATACGTGATCATAATTGCAAACGCGATCGATAAACTAAAGAAGATATGTCCATACGCTGCAACCCATACACGGGGGTTCAGTAATTTATCGACATCTGGTTTAAAGAACGCATCCAGTCCAATCATGGCTCCATCAAGTGTGATGGCGCGGATGACGACAAATAAGAAGAGTAGGAAAAGAACAGGAATAAATATCCGATTCGCCAACTCAATCCCTTTCTTGACTCCGCCAATTAAGATGATGTAACAAATCACCCAGACAAGGAGCAATGGTAGTACTACGCCTCCAACGAGTCCTCCAACTTCCCCAGGGTTATCGGCTAAGCTCAGAACGTCTCCAAAGAAGAATCCTTCCGGGTCTTTTCCCCACGATAAACTAAATGAGTAGACGGTATATTTCATGGCCCATGCAATGATTACGGCATAATAGGTAGAAATAACGAAGGATACAAAAATCCCCCACCAGCCTAGAAACTCAGCTTTTTTTCCATTCAGACGGAAGAATGAAAGAGGAGCTGATCCACGGTATTTATGACCAATCGTGAATTCCATGATCAGAATCGGAATACCTGCTGTTAAAAGTGCAAATAAGTACGGGATAAAAAATGCGCCGCCGCCATTTTCATAAGCGACATAAGGAAAGCGCCAAATGTTTCCGAGTCCTACAGCCGATCCCACCGCAGCTAGTATAAAACCTGCTCTCGTTCCCCACTGTGAACGATTCTCCATACAACTTCACCTCTCTTTTGTTATTTTACAAAACTTTCACCATTCAATTTATTCTGACAACTTTAGTTCTGTATATTTAGTATAAACAGCCCAATTAGAGATGTCAAAACAAATTTAGACTAAGAATGAAGTAATTATCACTCTTAGTCTAAAAGGGAAACTATGCTATTTGTTCTGAACGTTTCTTACCTTTGGTGCTCAAATACGTAAATAAAACTATCAGAGTAATAATAACAGCTACTAAACCGATCCAGACAGAACCAGTCACTCCGAGAACGATGTACCCAATTGCAGCTACACCAGCTGCGACAAGCGCATAAGGTAACTGTGTGGATACGTGATCCATATGGTTACAACCCGCTCCAGTAGAAGAAAGTATAGTCGTATCAGAAATCGGTGAACAGTGATCACCAAATACCGCGCCTGCAAGTACTGCCGCCAATGCCGGTAATAATAATTCAGGTGCTGCATTGACCATGATCGTACCCGCAATTGGCATTAAAATACCGAAAGAACCCCATGAAGTGCCTGTCGAGAACGCCATTAATCCTGCTAATACGAAGATCAATACCGGAAGGAAAGTGACAGGAATATTCATACGCTCTACCATCGTAGAAAGGAATAGACCTGTATCGAGGGAAGCGATTAGTTCAGTCAATCCCCAAGCGAAAATCAAAATAAGAATAGCAGGCATCATCGCTCTCACTCCGCTAATCAATGCACGGCCCATCCATGATACACTTGCAGTTTCGTTCTTTTTCATTTGTAGAATATATAACAACATAGCTAGCAAAGTAGCTGTAACACCACCAATTACTAGAGAGAACGGTACATCAGTATTTTCAAATATTGCCCAAATATCGAAAACGCCTGCTTCTTTATAGCCCGTGAAAATCATCATGCCGAGTGTCACCGCAATTAACGTCAAGATCGGCGCAACCAAATCGCGAACTTTTCCATGCGTATGCTCAGGGAATTCTTCTTTCAACTGACCTGGGATTTCTTTACTTGGGTCATATAGTTCACCTTTGTTCATGGCGCGATCTTCATGCTTCTTCATCTCAAAGAAGTCATTATTCGTCCAAGCAAAGAAGAAGACCATGGACAATGTCGCAATGACATAGAAGTTCATCGGCGCCATCAAAACGAATGCAGTTAATGGTGAATAGCTCACCGCTGCCGTCGTACCTAAAATAAGCGCAAGTTGTCCAATCAAGAATGCGCCCCAGCTTGAGATGGGCGACACAACACAGATGGGTGCCGACGTAGAGTCGATGAAATAGGCCAATTTCGCACGAGAGATTTTGTGCTGATCTGTAATTGGTCTTGCAATTTGTCCAACTGCCAAAGCATTGAAATAGTCATCCACAAAAATTGCAATCCCAAGCCCCATCGTCAACAGCTTGGCTCCACGTTTTGTACGGATACGCGTAACTGCCCAGCGCGCAAATGCAGCGCTTCCTCCAGATAGACTGACGAATGCCGTAATGACACCTAGTAATAATAGAAATAGCATAATAAATATATTGTATGTATTAAGCCCGCCATCCCAAAATGAAACTGTCATGGCCTTCCATATACCTTTCAGTGTCTCAAATGGAGCAAAGTTCGCTAAAAGTAAAGCCGCTGTAACAATTCCCGCTCCTAATGATAATAATACTCTCCTTGTCACTAACACCATCACGATGGCGATAATAGGAGGCAAAATAGAGACCCATGTTCCGATCATTGTAATTCCTCCTCTTTCTAGTTGCTAGATGATATCGAAATGCAGAAGATCTTTCGAAGAGTGGAAAGCAGATACTATCTTGTAATTCCAAAATTTCCCGATAAAAAAGCCAACCCCACAGGCAGTAGCATACGTGTAGGAGTCGGCCAGTCAATTGGTCAAAGCAAAGTATTGAATAAATCGCAGTACAATTGGCAACTGTAGCTCTCCATACATTTATCGCTGTATGACAGTGTCATTCCTCTTCGAAATGACCCCAACTTGAGAAGTTGACTCTTCTCAAACTTCGGCATTGCCTCCTTTCGCTCGCGGTCATAGATGTCACTCTCTCGCCAGGTACTCATAAACAATGCAGCCTCTACGTAAGTCTCGATATTCTTCTATACTTAGTGTAGCAATAATCGACATTGTTCACAACACCCATTTACTCCGTCTTCTCAAGTGGGACTTCGATTTGTGCTGGCGTTTGCTCTCCTTTCGAATAGATTTGAGGTACTTTCCCTCTAATTAATCCCATTGCGATAGGAATTTCCTGTTCTACGACACTCTTACTTGTCGCTAGCGGAACTATGATTTGTACATTCACTTGCAACATCAGATTCACTTCTACATACGCATTGTTAATGCCGAATTCCCGTATATTTGTTTCAACGTTCGCATGTACATCACCCACGACATGAAAACGTATAGGGATTTTCGGTCCCAAGTTACCGATTAGCGGTATATTCGTCGCTTGCCCAAGTGGAACGAAGAACACGATACCTTGTTCTTTTTGCATGCGATCTGGATTATACTCGAGATCTCCGAGTGGCGGTAACATATCCAAATCTCCGCCTTCAGCACGCTCTAGATGATCTTCTACGAGTTGATGAATTTCTGACATGACTTGGCTGATGATTTCTGCGTTAAATTTAGTCGTCACCGTATCTGTCGTATTATCGGGAATATTTTCGATAATTTCATTAACATCGTAGACACTCGTGGACCGATTTTTAATAGCTTGACTGATAACGTGACTAGCTATTTTCTGCGTTTGCACTTCGGCATATTGTGTATAGATTGGCGTTAACTGTTTATTGACCGTATAGAAAAATATCGCCACTCCCACCAAAATAGTCGGGATGACAAAGCGCAGTATAGTTTTGCCATAATTAAATTTCTTTGGTCGTTTCTGATTCGTATAAAACCGCATGAAAACGCCTCCTACTTCACATTATGCGAAATAAGAGGCGGACATAACTAGCGCTCATTGAAATATTTTCTTCCATACCAACCGAGAATATCGCGAATCATTTCTGGCATGATATATTCTTTTTTCGCTTCCTTTAATAACGGATAGAAAAAGCCGAACGTGAACATATCAAGTGTGGCCAACGTATACATTTCACCAGGCTCCACCAAACGATTGCCTGCAAATAATTTTCCGTCCATGTTGCGGTATAAATGTTCATGTATCATGCTACCCATCAGCGTACCACGAAATCCTAAACCTCTTATCGGAAGTTCTGTCCACTTTGGATCAAGTGACTCCTCGTAGATCGTCAACAAATCAGCACCATCCAGATGGATAAGGCAGGGATTGATAGGGTGTGGCAATAAAGAATGCAAATCCCCTTTCGTCACCCACCCTTTACCTAAACTACCAAGGAAAATCCCTGCATTGAATAGCGCACAGTCGGCATCGAGATACGTAAGTAACGCGCGACCAAACAGCGACGATAATGGACTATCTCCTGTTAAGCGCTGTGATAATGGAGCAGGATTATAAAATACTGGAGCTTCTAGAGCCTCTTCTCCTTTAGCAAATAAGCTATTCACTTGTTCAATATCCGCTTCTGACATTTCCATCATCTGTGTTGGAAAAACCTCTGCTTTCATATGAACGACTTGACCTGTCATACGGTCTACATCAACTTGAACATGACCGACATAATGACCAAACTTTTCTGCTGCCGCAAGTAATGTGTCATCGATCCATTCACCATGTTGTAATAAATGATGCGTGTGTGCACCTAAAATAACATCGATTTCCGGACATTGCGCAGCCAAAAGACGGTCTTCATTGATGCCTAAATGCGAAAGACAAACGATGACATCGCATTGCGGACGCAAGTTGCGTGCCATTTCCTGCAACGCCGTGTGCGGTTCGCCTACGCTCCAGCCAAGTTGTTCATAAAACGCGTAGTATGGCGCCGTGGCACCTATGACACCGACGCGCACACCTTCTGTAGTCTCAAATACCTTGGACGTTTTCGCCCAGTACGGCAGCTTACCATCCAGTTCAGTCAAGTTGCAGAGCATTACATCAAAATGCGCGTCTTCATATAATCTATTCAGCGCTTCCTTAGACATGGTGATTCCTTCATTATTGCCAATCGTTACTGCGTCATATCCTGCGTCGTTTAATAATTCGATATTTCCTTTACCTTCTGTTCCTTCGGTAAACGGATGTGACCGATCAATATGGTCTCCAATATCAAATAGAAAACAAGACTCCCCATTGGCTTCCGCTAGTTGCTTCCGCTTTTTAAGAAAGTGATGAATTTGCGGCCAATTTTCGAAATGACTATGGATGTCATTCGTATGATAAATATGAATCGTCGCTACTGTTTCCTTCATATGTGTCAACCCCAAATCCCCTCATAAATGGAACGTAGTCCAAAGACGAGTAAAATGATGCGTATGACTAAAACTAATGTCTCTGATTTCATTTTGCTATTTAAATAGGCTCCGAGCATTCCACCGAAATAGGCTCCCGGCACAACAGGAATCGTATAGAGCCACGGCACATGACCGAGTGAAATATGCGAAATCGAATTGACGATTGCTGATAAAAATACCATCAGCATGGATGTCGCGACAGCCACATGTGGCGGGAACAAGAAGAGTAAAATCATTGCCGGCACGATCATCGTACCGCCACCAATTCCGAATAACCCCGATGTAAATCCAATGAACAACGCCAATAGGATAGCAAACCAAATTGGGTATCCATAGATATGCGTTTTACCTTGGGGATCAGTAAATTTGATCTTTTTTCCGTTGTCCACAAACCATCTAATCGGTTTCAAATATTTCCTCGTTAATAACAGTGTAGATAAAACAATGAGCAATATACCAAAATATAAATTAAATGAAGACAAACTTACGCTTTTATTGACTAGCGCACCGAGTACGATCCCAGGTATACTCGCAGCGAAAAATAAAATGGCACTACGATAATCAATCGTCTTTACTTTCATATAGGACAGCGTTGATCCAAGTCCGTTCGCAATCATCATGATGACCGACAAGCCCACTACACTTTGTGGTGTAATATCAGGTATCATTCCTAAATTTAATCCGACAAATAATGTGACGGGAACCAAAATTGTTCCGCCACCCAGGCCAGCAATCGAACCGATAATCCCCGATGCTAAACCAATGAAAGCAAGTACAACAAACTCCATTAGTGATCCTCCTCAAACAAATCCATTTGCTTGGTGAGAGGCTGACCGTATTCTATGTTGAGTAATCCTGCAAATTGTTTGGCGTTTTTCGCGGCATGCTGGCCTGAGTTATTATTAAAGATGACAAATACTTCTTCTGTCTGTTTCTCAAGATGTTTAACGATTTCACTCATACTCTCTAACTCTTTTTCATTATAATCATAAAGATAGCGAACTTTACGCCATGCCTTACTATCTCCCATTGTATTGACCCATCCTTTATCATTGCGTCCGTGGAGACGTAACAGCACTTTCGGATCAGTCGCAACGGGGACTAGAGGCACACTGCCGTCCCCTACTTGTGGCTCATCACAAACGACGTGGATGATGTGCAAGTCTTTTAGAAAGTCGAGTGTTTTTTCTCGATAAGCTGGAGAATACCACGTTTGATTGCGAAACTCCACAGCAATCGGTAACGGCTGTAATTGTTCATGCACATAGCGAATGCGATCAACGTTTTCCTTCTTGCAATCAAACCAAGGCGGAAACTGTACCAGTACCATCGCGAGCTTCCCCGCTTCAACAAACGATGTCATCGACAGTTTAAACAGCGAGAACATCTCTTCTTCAGAATCATAGGGTAATTTTCCACGCTGATGACCTGTGATGCCTTGATACGCCTTCACGATGAATTGGAAATTAGCAGGCGTTTCCTCTGTCCATTTATCCATGACTTTCTTTGATTGTATAGCATAAAACGTCGAATCTAGTTCGACGATTGGAAAGTGTTTACTATAGTCTAGTAGTTTTTTATTTGCGACTGTATTTTCATTATATAGGCTCGGATGGTCTCCCCACCCTGTCAGACCAACATGTATCATGGAAAGACCTCCTCTTATTATCTTTAGCTTAGTGTATCATATCTTATGTATTTTTAGAAAAACCGGACTTCTTGACTTGATTTTACTATTCTCTATATTTCCTAGGTTCCGATCAATTGTATTTCCAAGTAAAAAGCGCCTCGAGATAGAATCCTCGAGACGCCTCTTTACTATTTACCCTTGCCACGCATTCATTCCACCACGTACATTCGTTACATTCAAGAATCCTGCTTTTTTCAGTTGGCCTGCTGCATTCGAACTACGCATGCCACTTTGACAGATGACAATAACTTCTTGATCTTTCTTCAGCGTTCCCATTTTATTCGAAAGCACATTCAATGGGATATTCTTAAATTCCTTTATATGGCGTCCTTTATATTCAGACGGTGAACGCACATCGATAAACTGGACGTTCTGTTCTTTTATTCTAGCTTTTAATTGTTCAGTCGTGATTGAATGCACACCTTTTGCAGGCTTCATTCGCCAAACGACTAAGCCAACGATGAGTGCTATGACGATCCATCCCATAATGCGTACCTCCTTTAGTGAGTCCATTCTATGATGACGAGAATCACGCCCATCACCGCAAACGCTATGTTGCCGATACAAAAGCGCGGAAATAATTTCTTTTCCATTTCTTCTGTTGATTGGATTGTACAGCTTCGTTTAAATAAAATCTGCTGGAATTTATTCATGCATCCAGTGCAGCGTGAATACTTGCTGGATCAAAGCCGATAATCCACTTTCCATTCAACTGAGTTTGCGGAACGCCCATCTGTCCTGTTAATTCCACGAGACGTTCTCCCGCTGCAGGATGTGTAGAGACATTGATCGTCTCATAAGGCACATGGATTTCATCAAGATAATTTGTCATCATCGTACAATAAGGACAAGTAGAGGATACATATACAGTTGCTTTTTCAGACATATGAAAAACTCCTTTCCATTCGTTTATACATGTAGTATATACCCCGCTAGGTATAAAATCAATCAATTGATTCTTAGACGCGAAGGTGTTTGTCTTTAAAGAAGAGCAGGCTACTTACTTCTTTAACCGAATGCAAACCAAATCTATTCACAAACACTACATATCAATAGAAAAAACAAGCATGTCTGAATTAAACCATACTTGTTTTTTCATGATTCTATGGACGTTTTAATTTCACGCAATATTCTTATCTGCTCGCTGTATTTACTCTATCGCCTACCAACTTATCCTTTGCTTCACTATACTCTTTGGCTAATTGTGCAACATAATCTTTTGTCGGTTGTACTTTATCGATTATACCGATTCCTTGACCACAGCCCCAAATATCTTTCCAAGCTTTTTGGCCCGCTTCCCCGCCAAAATTCATTTTACTAGGATCACTTTCCGGTAAGTTATCTGGATCTAAGCCCGAAGCACGAATGGACGTAGCTAAATAATTTCCGTGTATACCAGTGAAATAATTACTGTACACAATATCATCCGAAGTTGCGTCTACGATTGCCTGTTTATATTCTTCAACTGCTCTCGCTTCTTCAGTAGCGATGAATGGCGATCCGATGTATGCAAAGTCTGCCCCCATAGCTTCTGCTGCCAATACGCTTCCGCCAGTCGCTATAGAACCTCCAAGTGCCAGTGGCCCATCGAACCATTCACGGATTTCTTGAACGAGTGCGAACGGGCTTTTAGGACCCGCATGCCCTCCCGCTCCTGCAGCGACTGCAATTAAACCATCTGCACCTTTTTCAATTGCTTTCTTTGCGAACATATTATTGATCACGTCATGCAATACAATACCGCCATAACTATGGGCTGCCTCGTAGACGTCTTCTCTTGCACCTAGAGATGTAATAATGATGGGAACTTTATACTTCACACATAGTTCCATATCTTCCTGCAATCTTTCATTGGACCGGTGAACGATTTGGTTGATCGCAAATGGCGCAGCTGGTTTAGTAGGATTTTTTGCGTTGTAGTCAGCTAATTCTTCTGTGATCTCGATCAACCACTCTTCGAATTGGGCAACCGGTCTTGCGTTTAGAGAAGGCATAGAACCGATTACTCCTGCTTTACACTGCTCAATCACCGTCTTAGGATTACTAATAATGAACATCGGGGATGCGATCACCGGAAGACTCATACTCTTTTTCAATTCTACTAAATTCATCAATAACACTCTCCTTTTATCGTAAGCGCTTTCAAAATGTGTTCAGTGTATTTCTGTAAAGAACGTACACTGCTACTCTTCAAAAATCTTCATTCTTTGATACATGTATATACATGTATTTTACTTGATTTTTTTGAGTTGTCAATCAATTTATGAATGAAGATTCATTTTTATGTGGTTCAACTTTTAAATTCATCAATCACTTTCTGTAGTGACTCCAACTTCTTCAGTAAGTCCATATACTCTGATTTGCCGATAGCGCCTTCAATTTGTTCCTGCACTTGTGTCCAGATAGGAGTAGCCTCATTTAACTTCCCGTAGCCTAATTCTGTTATCGTGACCACTTTAGTTCGCGAGTCCTGTTTCGCTCTCTTGATCTGCACAAAGCCGGAATCATGTAATATGTTCAAGTTACGCGTAACAGTCGTTTGATCCAACAACATAATCTCGCCTAATTTACTAATCGAAATATCTGGCGATGTATAAATATTGCCGAGCATATAATATTGAGTGATTTTCAATCCAGTAGGTTTCAATAAATGATTGTACAGTTGCGTTAGTGAACCAGATACCGTTCGAAGATTTGCACTAGCACACACGTCAATAATATAATTTGCTTGCTCTTGATCCAACTCTTTTGTCATGATGTCCATCCCTTTCCTTACAATGAAGATCGCAATGTTTCAGCCGTCTTGATAATTTATTCTAGTATATATGTATGTGTATACTTTTAAAAGTTGGATTTCTCTTGACTCTTAGTAGTATGCTTCTATTACATGTATATACATGTAGTAGAAGTATATCATTGAAATGGAGGCAGGGAAAATGATGAAAGAACTTAATTTATTGGATAGTATGGATTTAGAACAAACATTGATTGGCGCATTGGGAATTACTTTTAAAGAACTTGATCCTGACAAAGTCGTCTGTGAAATGCCGGTTGGTCCGAAAACCATTCAGCCTATGGGATTGCTGCATGGAGGTGCTTCAGTAGCTCTCGCAGAAACTGCGGCTAGCATTGCAGCTGCTTTAAACGTAAATCCCGAAACGCATTATCCAGTCGGCCTGGAAATCAATGCGAATCACATACGAGGTAAAAAAGATGGCATCGTCACCGCTACTGCCGTTCCATTCCATAAAGGACGCACATCAATGGTTTGGGATATCCAAATCACGGATGAGGCAGGTAAATTAATTAGTGTTTCGAGATGTACGATTGCTGTTGTTGAGAAAAAGTGAGATAAATACAAAAAAACGTGCCGACCATCCGAATTGAATCGGCATGAAATCGGCACGTTGCTTTATTCAACTGTTAGGAATATCGCATAAACGTTGAGTTAACAACCCTTACCCAATACTACCTTCCATTTCGAACTTGATCAGACGGTTCATCTCTACCGCATATTCCATCGGTAGCTCTTTTGTGAATGGCTCGATGAAGCCCATAACGATCATTTCTGTTGCTTCCAATTCAGGAATACCGCGGCTCATCAAATAGAAGAGCTGCTCTTCAGAAACTTTCGATACTTTTGCTTCGTGTTCCAATGAAATATTGTTATTCAAGATTTCATTGTATGGAATTGTATCTGAAGTAGATAGTTTATCCATGATCAACGTATCACACTCAATGTTGGCACGAGCTCCGTCCGCATTACGTCCGAAGTGGACAATTCCGCGATACGTTACTTTTCCGCCGTGTTGAGAGATGGATTTTGAAACAATAGTAGAAGACGTGTTAGGTGCCAAGTGCATCATTTTCGCGCCGGCATCCTGGTGCTGTCCTTTACCTGCTAATGCGATCGATAGCGTCATACCACGTGAGCCTTCACCTTTTAGGATGACTGCTGGGTATTTCATCGTCAATTTAGAACCAATGTTGCCATCAATCCATTCCATTGTCGCATTTTCTTCACATACTGCACGCTTCGTTACCAAGTTGTAGACGTTGTTCGCCCAGTTTTGGATCGTTGTGTAACGGCAATATGCATCTTTTTTGATGATGATTTCAACAACCGCACTGTGTAGTGAGTTAGTTGTGTAAACAGGTGCTGTACACCCTTCTACGTAGTGAACGCTTGCGCCTTCGTCTACGATGATCATCGTACGCTCGAACTGTCCCATGTTTTCCGAGTTAATACGGAAATAGGCTTGTAGCGGTGTTTCTACTTTTACGCCAGGTGGTACATAGATAAATGATCCACCAGACCATACAGCAGAGTTTAACGCTGAGAATTTATTGTCTGAGTTCGGTATTACCGTACCCCAATATTGTTTGAACAACTCTTCGTTTTCACGAAGTGCAGAATCCGTGTCTTTAAAGACAATTCCTAGATCAGTTAGTTCTTCTTTCATATTGTGGTAAACCACTTCAGATTCATACTGTGCAGATACACCTGCCAAGTATTTTTGTTCCGCTTCAGGAATACCTAGTTTATCAAACGTACGCTTGATCTCTTCAGGTACTTCATCCCAAGAAGTTTCTGCACCTTCAGATGGTTTTACGTAGTACGTGATTTCATCAAACTTCAATGAATTCAAGTCTCCGCCCCATTGTGGCATTGGCTTACTATAGAAAATCTCAAGAGATTTCAAACGGTAATCCAACATCCATTGTGGTTCTTCCTTCATTGAAGAAATTTCTTCCACTATCTCACGCGTTAATCCACGCTCTGAACGGAACACAGAAACGTCTTTGTCATGGAAACCGTATTTGTAATCGCCGATTTCCGGCATTTGTTTTGCCATTATTATTCCTCCGTTCCATAATTGCTCGTACTATGGCCAAGGTCATTGCGACTCGCCAGAGACTCCCTTTTCCATCGCCTTCCAGCTCAATGTTGCACATTTAATGCGGGCAGGGAATTGCGCGACACCCGATAATGCTTCTAGGTCGTCGAGGTCAATCGACTCGTCCAACTCTTTGCCTAACATCATGTCTGAAAAAGTATGTGCTAACTTAACTGCTTCTTCAGTTGTTTTACCTTTGATCATCTGTGTCATCATAGAAGCGGATGCCATGGAAATGGAACATCCTTCCCCTTCAAACTTGACGTCTTTGACGATGTCATCTTCTACGTTCATCGTTAAACGGATGACGTCACCGCAAGTCGGATTATTCATGTCAATCGTGACATTACCATTCTCCAAAACGCCTTTGTTTTTCGGGTGTTTATAATGCTCCATGATTACAGATCGATAAAGTTGATCTAGTTTGTTAGTAGACATCGTTAAAATACTCCTTTGTTGTGCGAAGTCCTTCCACGAGGCGATCTACGTCATCAGTGGTGTTGTAAAGATAGAAGCTGGCACGCGCTGTTGAAGAAACTTCTAACCATTTCATCAATGGTTGTGCACAGTGATGACCGGCACGAACAGCTATACCATTCATATCGAGTACAGTTGCAACATCATGAGGATGGACATCATTCAAGTTGAATGTGACCAATCCTGCACGTTGATCGGGATCTCTTGGTCCATAAATGGTCAAGCCGTCGATTTCAGACATTTTATCCATAGCATAACCAGCTAGTTCGTGTTCATGCTGTTCGATTGCATCCAAACCGATTTCTTCCAAGAAGTCGATAGCTGCACCGAGTCCAATAGCTCCTGCAATAATAGGTGTACCACCTTCGAATTTCCAAGGCAATTCTTTCCATGTGGATTCGTATAGCCCGACAAAATCAATCATTTCGCCGCCGAATTCAATAGGTTCCATATTATTGAGTAAATCCTTTTTACCGTAGAGGACACCGATACCGGTAGGTCCACACATTTTGTGTCCGGAAAATGCAAGGAAGTCGCAATCTAGATTCTGTACATCTATTTTTAAATGTGGAGCTGCTTGTGCAGCGTCCACACACATCACTGCACCGTGTTGATGGGCAATTTTTGTGATTTCTTCGATTGGATTCATCGTGCCGAGAACGTTGGAAACATACATGATAGAAACAATTTTCGTTTTATCGGTAATCGTTTCCCGTACTTTATCAAGTGATAACGTACCGTCTTCTTCTAAATCAATATATTTTAACACTGCGCCAGTTTCTTTAGCGAGCTGCTGCCACGGAATGATATTGGAGTGGTGCTCCATATGTGTAATGACGATTTCGTCACCTTCCGAGACATTGGCACGGCCATAACTTTGCGCAACCGTGTTAATAGCTGTTGTTGTACCGCGCATGAAGATGACTTCTTGCGTGGATTTAGCATTAATGAATTTACGGACTTTCTCACGAGCACCTTCATACCCATCTGTCGCACGATTTCCAAGTGTATGCACCCCACGGTGAACATTGGAATTATCAAAGCGATAATAGCGATCTAGTGCCTCAATTACTTGCACAGGCTTTTGTGAAGTCGCAGCGCTATCCAAGTAGACAAGTGGATGTCCATTGACTTCTTGGTCTAATATAGGGAAATGATTGCGGATGTCTTTGCTGAGCATTAGCGCACTTTCCTTTCAATAACCTCCGTCAATTGTTTTCTAACTCCTGCGATTGGCAATTTGCTAACAACTGGAGCTAAGAAACCATGAATGATGAGGCGTTCTGCTTCTTCTTGTGTAATACCACGGCTCATTAGATAGAACATTTGTAGTGGATCTACACGTCCTACTGAAGCGGCGTGACCTGCCGTTACATCATTTTCATCAATGAGCAAAATCGGGTTCGCGTCTCCACGTCCTCTTTCACCTAACATGAGAATACGGGACTCTTGTACCGCGTTGGAACGAGTTGCCCCTTTTGCGATTCGGCCGATTCCGTTAAAGATAGCAGATGAGTTTTCTTTCATAACACCGTGCTTCAAGATGAAACCATCTGTATCAAGGCCCCAGTGGACGATTTCAGATGTGAAGTTTTGTTTCTGGCTACCGCGTCCAACCACAACGGATTTCATATCACTAGATGAGCCGTCACCGACTAAATGCGTGATGTTTTCAGAAATCGTATTGCTGTCGTTCATTAATCCAAGCGCCCACTCAATACGTGCGTGAGGTCCAGTAACACCGCGACGGTTGACATAAGTTGTCATACCTTCCGCTAATACGTCGACTGATCCGTAGACAATTTTCGCATTGGCCATAGCAAATACTTCAGCTACGATGTTTGCTTGTGTTGCTGCATGCTCCATAGTAGAAAGATAGCTTTCTACGTATGTTACTTGACTGTTTTCTTCTGCCACGATTACTACGTGGTTGAACAGTGATGCTTCTTCATTATCATGAATGAAAAGGACTTGTAATGGATCTTCGATTACTACGTTTTTAGGAACGTAGACGAATACTCCACCGTTGATCAACGCTGCGTGAAGAGCTGTTAACTTATGCTCATCCACTTTCACACCGTCAGTCATCAAGTATTTCTGTAACAGTTCACTGTGTTCACGTGATGCTGTAAAGATATCCGTCAAAATAACGCCTTGCGACTTCAAATCTTCAGACAATGAAAGGTATGCAGGTGTGTTATTGTGCTGCACGTAAATATTTTGTTGTTGTTCGTCATCGATTAATGCTTTCGCTTCAGTTGGCAATTCTTCCAATCCTGCGAAAATCGAGCTCTCAACTGTATGTGAAGGGAATTCTGTGAAATTCCATTTTGTAATTTTAGTTTTATCTGGTCTTGGCATTTCGAGCACTTCAGCTTTTGCTAGAGCGTTCGAACGAAAATCTGCCATCCAAGCAGCTTCCTCCACTTTTGCGGAATAAGAGCGGACGTCTTGTTCGGTCAATGCCAATGTTGTTTCAACCGTCATTTTGAGTCGTCCCCTTTCTTATGCTTCTTGTCCAACAGTTTCGTCTTCGATACCTAGTTCATCTTTGATCCAGTCATAACCTTCAACTTCAAGTTTCTTAGCTAATTCAGAACCACCCGTTTTCACGATTCTACCTTGCATGATGATATGCACTTTATCCGGCGTGATATAGTCTAACAAACGTTGGTAGTGAGTGATGATCAAGCAACCAAAACCTTCGCCGCGCATTTGGTTGATTCCGTTAGAAACAATTTTCAATGCGTCGATATCCAGACCTGAGTCAATTTCGTCAAGTACTGCAAACTTCGGTTTCAACATCATAAGTTGGAGAATTTCATTACGCTTTTTCTCTCCACCTGAGAAACCTTCGTTTAAATAACGAGTTGCCATATCTTCATCCATTTCAAGAACTTCCATCTTGCTATCCATTTCACGAATAAATTTCATCAAAGAAATCTCATCGCCTTCTTCACGACGTGCGTTCACTCCAGAACGAAGGAAATCTGCGTTTGTTACGCCAGTGATTTCACTTGGATATTGCATAGCTAGGAATAGACCGGCTCTCGCACGCTCATCTACTTCCATCGCCAATACGTCTTCTCCATCAAGAGTAACTGATCCGGATGTAACTTCATATTTCGGGTGACCCATGATTGCTGATGCAAGCGTAGATTTCCCCGTACCATTTGGCCCCATGATTGCATGGATCTCATTTGTATTTATTGTTAAGGTAACACCTTTTAAGATTTCTTTGTCCTCAATTCGGACATGAAGATCTTTAATTTCCAAAATTGCCATTCCAATACCTCCAGTATAATCGCGTTGAATGGTTATTATCCATTCTCTATTTAGTATCATTCTAATCTTAACCCATATTCGAGTGGGTTGCAAATCTTTAAGAATCATTACACATATTGACTAATTTCATTGCAACCACGCGGATGAGTATATTTTTCACGATATTTATTTTTCATTTGACAACTAGTGAATGAGAATCAATCAGATCTTAGTACATAAGAAGTAGACAGCAAAAAAGCCGGTCAAGTAACCGACTTTTCTACTACTCTATACTTTTTTAGTGAAACGGTCGACGATCATCGCAAGCGCCCCGTCACCTGTAACGTTTGTTGCTGTTCCGAAACTATCTTGCGCTAAATACAACGCGATCATCAATGCTACCATGCTCTCATTGAAGCCGAGCATGCTCGTAAGGAGCCCGGTTGCCGCAACGACTGCGCCACCCGGTACACCAGGAGCGGCAATCATCGTAACACCTAGCATAAAGATGAATTGTAAATACGAACCAAAACTTACATCAAACCCGTTCATCAGCATAACCCCGATAGAACAGGAAACAATCGTAATCGTACTACCCGATAAATGGATCGTCGCGAACAACGGCACCGCGAAATCCGTTACACGTTCTGAAGCACCCGTCTTTTTCGCTTGACGCAACGTAACCGGAATCGTTGCAGCAGAAGATTGTGTTCCGATAGCCGTCAAATACGCAGGTAGCATCGTTTTCATTAACACGAACGGATTCCGTTTGTTCAATGCACCCGCCACTGTGTACTGGAATGTTAGCATGGTTAAATGAAGAATGATGATCATGATGAAAACAAATACAAAGACTGAAAGCACATTCGCTACTTCACCTGTATATGTCATATTCAGGAAAATCCCAAAAATATGGAAAGGTAGTAATGGAATAATGACGACAGAAATGACTTTGTTGATAATTAAATTAAATTCATCGAAGAACGACATCATCGTCTTCCCTTTAATCGCTGCCATTCCAATGCCAAGCACAAATGCCAATAGCAAAGCGGTCATGATCCCCATCATTGGGTCCATTTCCATTTCGAAGAACGCTACTCCAGCTTCACGCGCGCCTTCTGCAATGTCCGTCTTCGTCGTGGGTTGAATGAAGTTCGGCAAAATATTCGTTGCTGCGAAATACGCAAGCAATCCCGCGATCACCGTAGATCCATACGCAAATGCAGCAGACATTCCTAGCAATTTCCCGGAACCTGCTCCAAGCTTTGCAATACTTGGTGCGATAAACGCAATGATAATCAGTGGAACGATAAAGTTCAAGAATCCACCGAATAACATATTAAATGTAGCTGCTAAGCGAACGAACCAATGCGCAAATCCTTCATGGATCATCGGCAATACTAAACCAAGTCCGATCGCCAGCCCAATGGCGATTAGAATTCGCCAAATGAGCCCTAATTTAAACTTCACAATACGTCCTCCTCAAATACACATATGTATTACTCAAACAAAATCAACTTTATCACAAGTCGATAGAATAAAGAAGATTTTGTTTGAATTTATTTGATGTTTTTCTAGTCAGTTGTGAGGAAGTGGATCTAGTGGAGTTGTTTGGAAGTTGGATGGTCTGCGGTAGTGGGGAATGTTACTACTTGTTGAGCGGGGATTGTGTGGGATTGAACGGATAACTCTACACATTGAGCGGGAAACGCGCTGGATAGAGCGGATAACTCTACACATTGAGCGGGGCACGCGCGGGATTGAGCGGATCACGCCACTCATTGAGCGAGTCACACGCGGGATTGAGCGGATAGCCGCACTCATTGAGCGGGTCACACGCAGGATTGAGCGGATACACCCCCCCATAGAGCAAATCTCCCATCATATATACAAATAAAAAACCGGTAGCTGCGATAGCTACCGGCATTCATGGTTTTATTTCACGGGAACAACGGATCCAGACCATTCTTTCAAAATGAAATCTTGAATTTGCTCTGAAGTCAATACTTCTACTAATGCTTTGATTGCATCGCTGTCTTCATTACCGCTCTTTACAGCAATTACGTTAACATATGGAGACTCTTTATCTTCCAATGCGATCGAGTCTTCCATTGGATTCAAACCTGCATCGATTGCGAAGTTGGAGTTGATTAATAATGCGTCGCCTTCATCGTTATTATACAACTGAGGCATTAGCGCTGCTTCGTAATTCGCATCAAACTCCAAGTTCTTTGGATTTTCTACGATATCGCCTACTTCAGCTTTCACTTTTTCCACGTCATCCGCTAGCTTGATCAATCCTTTTTCTTCAAGCATAGCAAGTACTCGACCGTGATCTGCAACAGAGTTACTGATTAAGATCGTCGCTCCGTCTGGAAGTTCTTCCAATGAGTCATATTTCTTAGAATACACACCGATTGGCTCGATGTGGATCGCGCCTGCATTGACGAAATCATAACCGAAATCGGCAATTTGGCTCTCTAGATAAGGAATGTGTTGGAAATAGTTCGCATCCAGTGTGCCTTCGTCCAAATCTTTGTTTGGCAGTACATAATCTGTGTAACTTTCAATTGTTAAATCATAGCCTTTTTCAGCTAATAATGGCTTAGCTTCTTCCAAAATTACAGCGTGTGGTGTGTTAGATGCGCCGACTACCAATGACGTTTTCTCGCCTTTTTCTGCTCCATCTGATGCTGCATTATCTTTACTACCTTCGTCTTTCGTTCCGCAAGCTGCCAATGCAAGCACTAGTACGGCTGCGAATAGACCGAATAAAAACTTCTTCATATCCACATTTCTCCCTCTCCATTATGGAATATTTCTATGGTTAACAGGTCTCCCTGAAAATCCTATTATCGCTTGTCCAAACGTTTTGCGATGAAATCACCGATAAATTGAATGATAAACACGATAATCAATACCAAAATCGTTGCCATTATAGTTACATCTTCGCGGCTGCGCTGGAACCCTTCCAAATACGCGAGTGTACCTAGACCACCTGCACCGATCACTCCCGCCATTGCCGTATATCCGACAAGTGCAATCGAGGTTACGGTAATTCCCGAGACTAGTGCCGGCATGGATTCAGGTAACAATACTTTGAAAATGATCGTCGACGTCTTAGCCCCCATTGAGCGCGCTGCTTCGATAACCCCTTTATCGATTTCCTGCAATGCAATCAATACCATACGGCCATAAAACGGAGCGGCACCGATAATCAATGCGGGCAAGGCGGCATTCGGTCCACGCATACTGTCGAATAATAATTTCGTAAGAGGAATCAATAAAATAATCAAAATGATAAACGGAATCGATCGGAAAATATTCACGAATGCGCCTGTAAAGACATGGGTTATTTTATTTGACCATAACTGACCAGGACTTGTTAAAAACAACAACAAACCAAGTGCGATACCGAAGACAAATGTAAAGAACGTGGAGTAGGCAGACATATAAAGTGTCTCACCGGTTGCTTCCCACATTTTATCCCAATTCACGTTCGGGAACCATTGCTCAATCATGGATCAGCACCTCCGTCTTCACTTCATTGGCATCCAAGAAAGCAATGGCTTCCTCTATAATCGCCGCGTCTCCTACTAGTTGCAAGACGAGTGTGCCGTATGCGCCGTCACGTGTCGTTGAAATATTTCCTTGCACGATGTTGACGTCGATTGGGAATTTGCGGATCAACTCCGCAAGTACTGGCTGCTCTGTACGTTCACCAATGAAAGCTAGCTTGATCAACTTGCCATCAGGTGATTCTTGCTGTAAATGCGCCATCGCTGCGTCCGTATCACCGGTATCGGTCACCTGTGAAATGAAGCGCTTGGTAATTTCCGCTTGTGGAGATTGGAAGACATCCAGTACATTGCCGATTTCTACGACTTTCCCCGCTTCCATGACCGCCACGCGATGACAGATCTTGCGGATGACATGCATTTCATGCGTAATCAACACAATCGTTAGTCCAAGACGTTCATTAATGTCCGTCAATAAATCAAGAATCGCATTCGTCGTCTCAGGATCGAGTGCGGACGTTGCTTCATCACAAAGTAAGACTTCCGGATCATTTGCAAGCGCTCGCGCAATGCCGACACGTTGCTTCTGACCACCTGATAACTGCGATGGATATGCCTGTTCACGACCTGTCAATCCAACGAGATCGATCAATTCCTTCACTTTTTGCTTACGTGCCGATTTCTTCACGCCAGCAATTTCTAGAGGAAACATGATATTTTCTTCTACCGTTCTAGACCATAGTAAGTTAAAGTGCTGGAAGATCATGCTGATTTTTTGACGCGCATTGCGCAGGCCAGCACCTTGTAATGTCGTCATTTCTTGTCCGTGAATCAGAATACTGCCCGACGTCGGTGTTTCAAGACCGTTCAATAGTCGAATTAATGTACTTTTTCCTGCTCCACTGTACCCGATGACGCCGAAAATTTCTCCTTCTTCGATGGCTACTGTCACATCATCTACCGCGACAATTTCTGAACGGTTCAATTGGTATTTTTTATGAACGTTTGTTAGTTGAATCATTTTCCGCACCACCTCATTAAGTCTTTTTAATATGTCTTTCAGAACACTACTAACGCCTGTCGTGCCTACACGGCGCTTTCCGCTTTAGTATCATCCAGCTACAAGCGCCAGGCTCTCGGGTCGTTTCAGACTTTCCAAAAAGGCAAAGAGCGCCTTTGTGGTAAGTCTTCCAACGCCTGTCGAGCCTACACGGCGCTTTCCGCTTTAGTATAAAAAAAGCCTTCCTGCAGACAAGCAGAAAGGCCGAACGTATGTAGTTATGTACGTTACCATTTCTCTCATCTATCAAAGCATTACGCTTTGAGTGATTTGGCACCATTTCACATATGTGACGGTTGCCGGGCTTCATAGGGCACTTCCCTCCGCCGCTCTTTATAAGAGTTACATATTCATTTGATTAACTACTTATACCATACATCGACTCCTATTGTCAACTGAGCTTCTCTAGCAAATACGGGACGGATTGAAAGGCGTAAATTTTTTCTATTGGCTGTCCTTTGCGCTGAATAAGTAAACAAGGAACGCTTTCTATCTCATATTCTATTGCGATAGCCTGGACATAGTTCAAATCCGCCTTTCCAATCGGTAGTTTCGGACGCATTGTCTCGATTACCGTAAGCATTTTTGAAGCGACTGCGCATGTTCCACACATCGGTGTATATAAATAAAAAGCGGCTACTTGCTCTGCCGCCTGTGTGCGTTGCCAGTCTTCAATTGTCCAATTATTCATGTGGTCCACCTGCCAAGTATTTGGAATGTACTTTAAAATTAGCAGCAGCTAAAATGCTTGCCAATAGCTTAACGGGAGTCGTTTCTACTTCGCGGTAGAGACGATCCGTATATAAATGTCTCGCTTCAGGGTACAGTTGTTTGAACAACTTACGAATGGACTCACCGGAAGCGTCCGCATCCATAAAGACGAACAGGTCCTGCTGCTCGTACGGTTCAAGCAGTTCTTCAATATGGTACGCACTGATGGTACCATTCGTACAAAGAATCTCTACAGGCTCTGCAAGGATCGGCACTAGCCGCTTACGATCCGAACCGCCTTCTACAATGAGAACTTTCGGGTCCATCTGTTTCCTCCTAGCGTATAAAAAAGCGCTGAGACGTTCCAGCGCTTTTTTCTTTTAGAATATTATTCAGCTGTCATTTCTTCATACTGCTCAGCTGTCATTAACTCATCAAGTTCAGCTTTGTTATCGATTTCAACTACTACCATCCATGCGTCTTCATATGGTGATTCGTTAACCAATTCAGGGCTATCTTCAAGGTTTTCGTTCACTTCTACCACTTTACCAGTTAATGGAGCGTACAATTCAGAAACAGTTTTCACTGATTCAACGCTTCCGAAAGGCTCGTCTGATTTTAATTGATCGCCAACCTGTGGCAGTTCAACGAATACAATATCGCCTAGTTCAGACTGTGCGAAATGTGTGATGCCGATACGGTATTTACCGTCTTCTTCTTTTACCCACTCGTGCTCTTCTGAATATCGTAAATCTTTTGGTGTGCTCATGTCGTTACCTCCAAAAATATAATAGTTTATCTACCCTTAGTTTGCCATAGTTCCTGTATAAAGACAAGAATCTAAATCACTTCTTCCACGTTTCCGTGAATGTTGTTTCATTAAATCCGACTGTCACTTTTTGGTTATCAGAAACGATTGGACGTTTGATGAGCATTCCGTCTGAAGCGAGGAGTGCGATTTTTTCATCTTCTGTCATGGTTGGTAGCTTGTCTTTCAAGTTAAGCTCACGATATATCTTGCCGCTCGTGTTGAAGAACTTTTTCATGTCAAGTCCAGAGTTCGCGATCATGTTGCGCAGCTCGTCTTCGCTTGGAGGTTGTTCGGCGATGTTCTTTTCTTCAAATGAAATCCCTTCGTCCGTAAGCCATTTCTTCGCTTTGCGGCACGTGGTACATGTCGGATAGCCGTAGTATGTCATAGTCATAATAGTCAATCCCTCCTTTTTTTCAGTATAGCAAATAAAGGTGTGTGGGTACTAGCTAAGCGCAAGAAGAATAAGCTGATACGAGGCTAGGGGTGGGAATTGGCGCTACGGAGGGGGACGCTTTCCTAGAGGGCCCGCGGTGAGCCAACCAGTCGCGTTGCTCCCTCGGTTGTCTCACCTGTCGGGCTGATCCTCTGGGAGTCGCCCCCTCCTACGCGCCAATTCCTTGCAATGTGTGCGGGTGTTACTATTTTGGGGTATTGAAGTTAGTGTTGTGATTGATGTTGAACTTCGGTACTTGAACTGAAATAAGTCAAGACCCAACAATAATTAACATACGCTCTCCAGTAAGTGATCTAAGTCCCCTCACTGTCCACGTAGGATGGAAGCGGATGTTGGGGGCGACTCCTGGAGGATCAGCGAGAGCCGTAGCGAAGGACGGCTTTTGCGAGTAAAAGCGAAGCGTTAGGAGCATGTGCTTTCACACACTACCTTGAGTAAGCCACGCCCTCCAGAAAGCGTTGCCAGCTGGAGCTTCAATCCCCTCACACTCACAAATTCCACCACCACTCTCGCTTTTGAACTTAAATAAGTTCAAAGACAACAATCATTAACACACTATCTTCAGTGATTGATCTACGTACCTCCACCATCAACGTAGGATGGAAGCGGAAGCTGGCGGCGACTCTGGGAGGATCAGCGCGAGTTCGAGACCCCGCAGGAAGCGCAGCGGACGAGGAGGCTCGGGCCGCGCCCTCCAGAAAGCGTCCGCCAGCTGGAGCTTCAATCCCCTCACACTCACAAATTCCCCCACCACCCCAATACTCTCACTCTTGAACTTAAACAAATACCAACCAAAACAAAAACGCCCCACATAGGAGGCGTTCTGTCTAAACTATACTCACACGATATACTTCTCTGCTTCGATCAGCTTCACTGAAGCCTCACGCTTCTTCGCAATCAAGTTATACGGATTATTACGAGTCAACTTACGCAAAGCCGAAATCATCATACGCTGGTTATCACCGTCGACCGCTGCAAGCAACGTCTCTTTTGCTGCCGCTTCGATACGTCCGAACGCTTCCTGACAGAAAATCTGTGTATAAAGAAGCTTCTGGTTCTCTTTCTCTTCACCATTCTTGTTGATCGCCTTCTCCGTACGAAGCACTGCAGACTCCATACCGAATAAATCATTCGCAATATCTGCGATGTTCACAAGAATCTCCTGCTCCTGATCGAGCTTCGTGCCATAACGCTGTGCTGCAAGTCCTGCAACCAAGATGCCGATCTTCTTCGCGTTCTTCACGAGCGCCTTCTCTTGAGCCAATGCTTCGTCGCCCACTTCTTCCGGCATCAGCATTAACAACTCTTCTTGCAACGCTTGTGCTTGTTGAAGCAATGGCAATTCGCCTTTCATTGCTTTCTTCAAGAATGTGCCTGGGACGATCATGCGGTTGATTTCATTTGTTCCTTCGAAGATACGGTTGATACGAGAATCACGGTAAATACGCTCTACTTCATACTCCGCCATGAAACCGTAACCGCCGTGAATTTGAACGGCTTCGTCAGAAATATAGTCCAAAACTTCTGAACCTACTACTTTATTGATAGAACATTCAATTGCGTATTCAGCAATGGAAGCCGCTACTTTTGCACCGTCTTTTTGCTCTTCCGGGCTCATCGCCGCGTTACGCTCTTCAAAGTATCCAACTGTACGATAGATCAAACTTTCTGTTGCGTACAACATAGAAGCCATCGTACCAAACTTTTCTTTCGTTAAGTTGAATGAAGAAATCGGTGTGTCGAACTGCTTACGCTGGTTAGCATATTTGATAGCCAATTCAAGTGCACGCTTCGATCCGCCGATTGTGCCTACTCCAAGCTTGTAACGACCGATGTTCAAAATGTTGAACGCGATCACGTGTCCGCGACCAATTTCACCTAATAAGTTTTCAACAGGTACTTCTGCATCTTCTAGAATCAATGTACGTGTAGATGATGATTTAATACCCATTTTCTTCTCTTCCGGTCCAACTGAAACGCCCGGGTACTCTTTTTCAACGATAAATGCTGTGAATTTGTCGCCATCTACTTTTGCGTATACTACGAAAACATCAGCAAATGCAGAGTTCGTGATCCACTGTTTTTCACCGTTCAGTATATAGTGTGTACCGGCAGCGTTTAATTTAGCAGTCGTCTTCGCGCCTAGTGCATCTGACCCTGAGCTCGGCTCTGTCAATGCATAAGCTGAGATTTTTGCTCCACTTGCAGAGTTCGGCAAGTACTTCATTTTTTGCTCATGATTACCGAATAACACAATCGGCAATGTACCGATGCCTACGTGTGCACCGTGTGTAATCGAGAAGCCGCCACCTACTGATAATTTCTCAGCAATCAACGCAGACGAAATCTTATCTAGTGCGAGACCTTCATACTCTTCTGGAATATCTGCCGCTAGAAGTCCTAAATCTCCAGCTTTCTTCAACAATGTTACGGAGTTTTCAAACTCATGGTTCTCTAGCTTTTCAATCAACGGCGTTACGTCGTTTTTTACGTACTCTTCCGTTGTTTTAGCGATCATCTTTTGCTCATCTGTAAAATCCTCTGGTGTGAAAACGCGACTAGCGTCCATGTCCTCAGTTAAAAACGCTCCACCTTTTACGAATTCCGTCATAGTAGTTCCCTCCATAGCTTTAGTCATGTAATTTCCCCCTATTTGTTTGTCTGTTTTTTTATAGAACTTCGAATACTCCAGCTGCTCCCATTCCGCCACCGATACACATCGTGACGACACCGTACTTTTTGCCTTGGCGTTTCAATTCATTAATTAATTTCAAAGTCAAAATGGTCCCTGTTGCACCTAATGGGTGACCTGATGAAATCGCTCCACCGTTGACGTTCACTTTATCCATATCCAATCCTAGTTCGCGAATAACTGCGAGTGACTGAGATGCGAATGCTTCATTGAGCTCAAACAGATCGATGTCATCAATAGATAGACCGGCTAGTTTCAATGCTTTTGGCACGGCTACAATCGGCCCAACTCCCATCACTTCTGGTGGAACGCCACCTACTGCGAATGAAAGGAATTTCGCCATTGGCTTCAAGCCGCGCTCTTCAGCCACTTCTCTATCCATTAATAAGACCATTCCCGCACCGTCAGAGGTTTGTGACGCGTTACCTGCTGTTACGGAGCCTTTCGCTGCGAATGCCGGACGTAATTTCCCCAGTACTTCAGTCGTCGTACCAGGACGCACACCTTCATCCATTTCGAATAACATAGTTTTTTCCTGATACTTGCCGTCTGCACCGACAAAACGCTTCGTTACTTCAACCGGTACAATCTCATCAACAAATTTGTCTTCTTTGATTGCAGCTTCCGTACGTTTATGTGATTCAACCGCGAACGCATCTTGATCTTCACGGGAGATACCGTACTTTTGCGCCACTTGCTCCGCTGTATGCCCCATTCCCATATAGTATTCAGGTGCTTCTTCAGCTAGTTTATAGTTCGGACGAATCGTATTGCCCATCATCGGGACCATACTCATCGATTCAACGCCACCCGCTAAAACGGCTTCTGAGTGACCTAGCATGATGCGTTCTGCCGCATAAGCGATCGACTGCAAACCGGATGAACAAAAACGGTTGATCGTTACGGCTGGAGTGGTATCCGGTAAACCTGCCAATGCGCCGATGTTACGTGCTACGTTCATTCCTTGCTCTGCTTCTGGCATTGCACAACCGATGATTAAATCGTCGATTGGCCCATCATAATTCCCTGCACGCTTCAATGTTTCCTTTATAGTCAACGCCCCTAGATCATCCGGACGGACAGTTGCCAAAGAACCTTTTCCTGCTTTTCCAATCGGTGTTCGAGCACCGGCTACAATTACTGCTTCGCGCATTCTGTTTCCTCCTTTAACTATCTCTCATCAGTTACGTAACGGCTTACCCTTGACCAGCATATGCTGCATACGCTGCTGTGATTTCGGTTCTGCCACTAAACTTAAAAATGCTTCGCGTTCTAAATCCAGTAAGTACTGCTCATCAACACGTGTACCATACGGAATCTTTCCGCCTGACAGTACATATGCAAGTTTCTTCGCAATCTTCAAATCATGTTCGCTAATGAATCCAGAACTGAACATGCCTTCAGCTGCAAGCAATAATGTCGCATACCCTGAATCGCCTGTTACAGGAACTTTCGCTCTCTTCGGCGCTACATAGCCTGCTTCATATAATGACAAAGCGGCTTGCTTCGCGTCGTAGATCAAATGATCCGGATTGACACTTATGCCGTCTGCAAAGTCGAGGAAGTTGTTCTCTCTTGCTTCTTCAGCAGATGTCGACGTTTTCGCCATGGCAATGGATTCAAATACTTTATTTGCAATATGTTGATAATCAGTAGGTACACCGTTCGGTAAACCTTTAAGGTGCTTCTGATACAAGTTGACGTTTCCGCCGCCACCTGGAATCAACCCTACGCCTACTTCAACAAGTCCTATATACGTTTCCATAGATGCTTGAATATGTGCAGCTGGAAGACAAACTTCTGCTCCGCCACCTAGCGTCATCTGGAATGGTGCCGCCACAACCGGCTTCCCGCTATATTTAATCTTCAACATTGCGTTCTGGAATGAACGGATGACAAAGTCGAGTTCAAAGATATTATCATCTTGGGCTTCCATTAAAATCATGCCAAGGTTTGCTCCGACACAGAAGTTTTTCCCTTGGTTCCCAATTACTAGCCCTTTGAAATTCTTCTCCACTTCGTCTACTGCGAAATTGATCATCTGAATGATGTCCAGACCGATCGCATTCGATTGTGAATGGAATTCCAGTAATGCTACACCATCGCCAAGGTCAATCAAGCTGGCGCCCGAGTTCTTCTTGATGACACCGTGCTTTTTCTTGTACTGCTTCAAGTTGATCGCTTTCTCATTTACTTGCACTATCTGATAGTCTGAGCCGTCGAAGTAGTACGTATCGCCATCCTCTTCTTTATAAAAAGTTTCATAGCCTTTATCGAGCAATGACTGAACAAGTTCAGGAATTTCCTTGCCTTCTTCTTTCAGCATGTCAACAGATTTCTTTACGCCGATTGCATCCCAAATTTCAAACGGCCCTTGCGTCCAGCCGAAGCCCCATTTCATTGCGTTGTCGATCGATACGATATCGTCTGCAATTTCCCCGTGAAGCTGTGCTGCATATAGCATAGTGGGTGTTAACGTATTCCACAAAATCTCGCCTGCACGATCTTTTGCATACAATAACGTCTTCATTTTATTAGCTAGTCCTTTTTGCTGTTTCGCCATTTCTATTGAAGGCGCTTTCATTTTCTGTGTAGGAACATATTCAGATGTCTTCATATCCAGTTCCATAATGTCTCGACCTTTTTTCACATAGAAGCCTTGCTTTGCTTTCGCGCCGATCCAGCCGTTATCGATCATTTTAGTTACGACATCAGGTAATTCAAATGTTTTTTGCTCTTCACCCGTTGTCTGGTCGTAGACGTTTTTCGCAACGTGCATATACGTATCCAGTCCAACAACATCTAATGTACGGAATGTCGCGGATGTCGGGCGACCAATTAATGTACCTGTGATCGAGTCGATTTCGCCGATTGTATAACCGCGTTCTAGCATTTCATGCAATGTCACTTGTAAACCATACGTACCGATTCGGTTACCGATAAAGTTTGGAGTATCCTTCGCAATAACGACTCCCTTACCTAAACGATCCTCGCCGAACACCGTCATGAACTCTACCACTTCAGGTGATGTCGCGTGTGTAGGAATAATCTCAAGCAATTTCAAGTATCTTGGAGGATTGAAGAAGTGTGTGCCAAGGAAGTGCTTCTGGAAATCTTCTGAACGTCCTTCTGTCATCGCTTCAATACTGATCCCCGATGTATTGGATGAAATGATAGTGCCTGGCTTTCGCACATTTTCAATCTTTTCATATAAACTCTTTTTAATATCCAAGTTTTCTACGACGACTTCAATGATCCAATCTACGTCTTTTAATTGATCCAAATGGTCTTCGAAGTTTCCTGGTGTAAGTAATGATAAGCTTTTCTTCGTTGTCAGAGGCGCTGGCTTTTGTTTTTGTAATTTCTCCAATGCTGTAGCCGCAAACTTATTGCGGAATTGTGGATGATCATACGTTAATCCTTGTGCCTCGTCCTCTGCACCTAATTTCGGTGGAACGATATCTAGTAAAAGTACGGGAATGCCAATATTCGCTAAGTGCGCCGCGATACCAGAACCCATAACTCCAGATCCTAAAACTGCCGCTTTTCTAATTTGATAAGTCACGTGCAATCCTCCCTTATGTTCTTTGAATGAACACTCATTCATTTATAGCGTAAAAAAAATACGCGTTGTCTATGAATCTAAGTATAGATCATTCGAAACTATTTCGCAATATTTAATTTGTATTTAATCAGACTTTTTAAAATAAGCAATTTAATACCAAACCGTCCTTATTCATTGTACACTATTTATTGAATGGAGGCGATTTAAATGAAAGAAATTAAAACGGTAACTGAGTTTGAAGAAATCATTGCGAGTGACCAACCAGTACTTGTGAAGTTTGAAGCAGACTGGTGCCCAGACTGTAAGCGTATGGATATGTTCATTGATCCAATCGTTGAAAAATACGATACATACACATGGTATGAAGCGGATCGTGACGTTATTCCTGAAATTGCTGAAAAGTATGAAGTGATGGGAATCCCAAGTCTGTTAGTCTTCCAAAATGGTGAGAAGCATGCACATCTACATAGTGCGTTTGCGAAGTCACCTGAACAAGTTACGCAGTTTTTAGACGAAGTGAAGATCTAAAGATGATATGTAAAAATGCTGAGAGCCTATAGGTTCTCAGCATTTGCTTTATAGAGCGGTTGTGTAACTTGTATGAGCGGTTGCCACGCGTGATAGAGCGCATAACTGGATGGATAGAGCGAATATGCTACAACTATGAGCGCTCGGCCCGCTACATAGAGCGCATTACCAACGGGATTGAGCGGGTACACAGCAATTATGAGCGCCACACATTGCCCCCTCATCAACCAACAACATTTCCTAGAAAGGAGAAGTTCTACATGTCCAAATACATAGAAGTGAAAGGCAAATCCCAATATGACCACGACATTGAACCTAGCTACCGTCCGTCGGCTTGCGGACCTGTTACAGCGTATGTTTTGCTGCGCCATTTCTTCCCTTATGAACCAACTCCTTCTATTAATGAGTTGTATCGAACATTAGGTAGTACGAAGATTGGTTTGCCTACTTGGCGCTTTGTTCGTAGGCTGAACCAAATGGTCGGCTCGCAGTGGAATGTGAAAATTTGTACTGTACAGCAGGCTATGGAGCAAATCGATGAAGACCGTCCCGTTGCGTTAAAATTTGATAAGTGGTTCAAGTTCAAATGGCGTAGTCGATTTTCATTCGATTATCATTGGGTCGTGATGGTTGGGTATGAATACGTAGAGAATCAACTGCATGTACTCGTTCATGACCACGGTGGCAGAAATTGTGCGAGCCGTGTACGCTCCATCCCCTATGGGCCAAATAAACTGATTTTGACGTTTGTTAAAATCGAACCATTAAAACGGTGAAACAGGTAGTCCTTGTTTTGCAATCATGGAATATCCGAGTTCTTCCATCACTTTTGCTGTTTCTGCAGTGAACTCCGGAATGATCAATTCTTCTAGAGGATCGTCGAGTGTAATTTCACAATGAATCGTTGCGAGATCCTTTGAAATCATTAACATTTCCTCTTCTGCATTCAGTTTCTTTTGTACTCCTGCTGTTAATTTTTCTCTCGCCGCGAGCACACCATCGACCGAACCGTACTCCTGTATGAGCTTCAATGCCGTCTTCGGCCCAATCCCTTTCACTCCTGGATAGCCGTCACTAGAATCGCCAGTGAATGCTTTCATATCAATGAATTGCTTAGGAGTAATTCCATACTCTTCTATAAAACGAGCTTCTGTGTATTCATCATACTGCGTGAAGCCTTTTTTCGTCAGCGCAATCGACACATCGGGCTGTAGTAACTGAAGTAAGTCTTTATCTCCCGATACCACTGTCAATTTCGCTTCGTCTTTCCACGTTTCAATCAGCGAACCAATCAGATCATCCGCTTCCATATTCTTGATCCCATAACTTTTCCACCCTAGTGTTTCCGATACTTCCCGTGCCATATCAAATTGGGGAATTAATTCCGGCGCTGGTGCAGGACGATGTGCTTTATAGTCTGCGAATAATTCATTACGGAATGTTTTGGATCCCATATCCCAACACACCGCTAAATGTGTCGGTTGGAAAATTGAGATGGCACTCATCGTATGCCGCGCGAATCCTTGTACGCCATTCGTTGGTACATCCAATGCATTGCGGAAAAACTGCCCGCTATGTGCCGTCGCAAAAAATGAACGGAATAACAAAGCCATTCCATCCACTACTAAAATATGCGGTTTATTTTCATTCATTCTAATCCACTTCCTTTGTTAATAGTTTAGCACAGCTGTCGTACGAAGAGATAATAAGGTCAAATAACCAACAGACTGCATATGATAAAACGAATAGAAAAGGAGGCGTAATAGTTGAATCCACAAGATGAATTTATGGGGTATCCGCACTTTACAGATTCATGGCAAGGTGCTGACCCGCAAGGCTTCTCCACAGCGCAATCGTTTTCTTCATGGCAACCTTGGTTTCCGGGGATGCAAGGACCTCAAAGTTTCCCAGGTATGCAATGGTTTCCGAGTATGCCCGGCTTCCCTGCATCACCTAGTTTTCCACAGCAACCGAATTTCCCTGGACATCAGCCAAGTCGGCCAGGGAATCCAGCCGGTCAGGCAGCTGCTCCTACTTCCCCGCCACCGAATCAAATCCCGAGCTATCCAGAATTTCAGACGTTTGCGGTTGATCCGGGTGCCATAGCAGGTTGTTTGTATCGCTTTACGTATGTATGGACTTCACGACGTAATGGATTCTGGTTTTATCCAACATTTGTCGGTCGACAATCCGTCGCAGGGTTTCAGTGGAATCCACGCAGATTCCGCTGGGAGTATATAGGCATTGATTTGCAACGTATTGATCAGTTTCGTTGTGTGTAATGAGTCTAAATGAAGGAGTGATAGTTTGAATCAGCAAGACGAAGGCATGTGGTATCCGAAGCTACCTGACGGATATCCAAGTCAGCAGAATGAAGCACACCATCAACAGTATCGTCCGCCATATGGCCAACAACAGCAGGGGTGGCCAGGTGGGTATCCAGGATATCCACCACCAAATCAACAAAACCCGCAATGGCCTCCTAGTTATCCAGGTCACCAACAAGGGTATCCACCGCAGCATCAACCGGGTTATCCAAGTTATCCAAGTTCCCCTCATCAACCGGCTTATCCAGGACACCCTGCGTTTCCCGGACATCCAGGTCAGCAAGGATATCCAGGACATCATCAACAGCATGGGAACCACGGACATCATCAAGGACAGCCAGGAGGTCATCCACAGCAAAGTGCACCGACTTCCGCTCCTCCCAATCAAATACCGAGCTATCCGGATGCCCAACTACGCGCAGTGGATCCGGGCGGCATAGCAGGTTGCTTGTATCGGTATACGTATGTATGGACTTCACGAAACAAAGGGTTCTGGTACTACCCGACATTCGTCGGTAGAACTTCGATCGCAGGATATCGATGGGATCCACGTCAGTACCGCTGGGAGTATTATGGATTAGACTTGCAGAAGATCGATTCATTCAGGTGTATGTGAACTGAAATGTAGTGATTCGAAAGCGTTCTAAGAGAAGCCTGACGATTTGTCAGGTTTCTCTTATTTTTCATCCATCTCCAAATACCTTCTTTATACTTTACGACCGGAACAAAGGCTCTTTAAACATGCAGTTTACATAGCTAAAAACCTAGTCACAAGACTAGGCTTTTGTTAGCGCCTTTTCATACTGCGGATCACTTTCTTCATTTCTTGGTCCACGCGCGTCGATTCCGTGATTTTCTGTAATGCTTTATTATACGTAAACAAATCCAATGAATTTCTCCCAGCTAAATAACTCATTGTGGGGTCAGGCAACTTCACAAAACAACTAGACAATGCCCAAGCCACTGCCATTTTGACGTAATAGCCTTCATGTTGCACGCGATCTAGCAAACCGAGTACTCTGTCGATATAGTCGGGTTCACTATAATAAATGAGCAGCATCACAATACCGAAGCGAAGTTCATATTCTTTCTCAGAATGTACATACGGTTGAAGAAATGACCAAACACGTTCCTTATTTTGCTTAGTGAATTTCAACCCCGAACAAAAACTGTCGCATACGGACCAATTATCTATTTTCGGAACAAATTTCGCTACATATAGTAAGAGCTCTTCCACGTCCGCTGTAACGTAACCAATTACTAAGCCTTGTAACATCACTTCTTCAAAATACTCATCATTCGCTGTCTGTAAATACGCTCGCCAATCATCTTTTGCAATCCTTTTTGCAAGTTTACGAAGTTCCGGCATTCGCACTCCAAGAATAGTATCGTTTGTCGGTATGAGTGCAGAGGAAAACTTCTGATAGTCTGTATCTATTTGATCAAAGATTTGTTTCCTGATGATATCGTGCATATAAAATCTCCTAGTAGTTTGTATTTATTTTTTCGGTTCAATAGTGGGTAATTTTTTATCAACTAGCTTAGGGGGAAGTGCTGTGATGGTGCAAAAACAATTGATATTGACTATAATACAGCTTTTCGTCTTCTTGAGGGAGTAAAGTTCTTCGCAAGTGTCTACTGGATTGCCTTCCATATCGACTGGTTCCAATAAAGTTAAGGTTGCACAGCATGTATCCATATCGAATTTTTCCAATCTGAAATAAGGGGTCTTCATGCATTTATAATGGGCACTGAATGGTGTTTGTAATTCGCAATCATGAAGTGTAAAGGGTATCGTATCGTAGACAGGAAACGAACAGACATATTGAAATCCTTGACTGAATGTAGCCATCAATTCTTGTTCTTCCAGTAATCTCTTCATCGCAACACAAATTACACTAGGAGTCGTCATCGTTTTTCTTCCTTCCCTTCATATATACGTATCTACTATATATATGACAAGGCCGATAGAATGGTTGGGTGCGGTCATGCGTTCATTGATCATGTTTGGAATATACATTAGGTCGGTTTATTTTGCTTGGCAACATATACAGCATAGGGAACTAAGTTCTTTGCTATAGTAAATGCAAGTTCCTCATTTCCTGGTCTCCAATTCACTTCGAATATCCAAAGCTTATTATTTTCGTCGACACCTATATCAATGCCAAGCTCATCAAATTCTATGTCAAAAGTACTTTCGAATTCATTGGTAAAACGTTCAGCAAACTTCTCTAAAGTCTGTCTCATATTCCTTCGTTCATCGCCAAATTCTCTTTCTAAAAACGATCTAAGCGTCCCCATACTGCCGCCACGTGAAAGATTACTAGTCACTCTGTCCATTGTACCGATCCGCGGATAAATAATCGAAATCATCCATTTTCCTTCTCCGTTTTTCTGCACATGTAGTCTGAAATCATATGGATTGCCATCTTTAGTACGGCAGGATATATACGGCTGGACCAAATAGTCTTGCCCACTGATTAAATCTTGAAGATCGGAAATAAGTTGTTTTCGATTTGTGGTTGTCTTCTCTGTATCGACGATCTTATGGAAATGCTCTCCATCTTGCTCGACGAACCAAATCCCCCTTCCTTGACTGCCGGATACTGGTTTGATAATCACTTTTTTATATTTTTTCATAGCCTCCAACACGTCTTTAGGTTGCTCGATCCGGATCGATGGAATTAGATAGTCCACAAATTCTGGCATTTTACTAATCCTTCTATAGACACTCATTTTATTGCCGACTGAGTGTGAAGTGAAAGGAACGATCTTACTTAATTTAATATAGACGTCCATTTCCTCATCGGTCTTCATCCCGCATGCATTGTATATGACATCCGGAAACTTCATTTCTTTTTCAACCCACTCGCCTTGTTCATATACATAACCTGAAATGACTTTCTTCTCAAAATTCACGCCTTGTGGTGAAAAGTAGTAAAAATTCACGCCTTCCATTTTAGCGACAGCTGCCCAGGCAAAAGCTTTATCTACTCTGCTCGGGTGTTTCCTTGAATGCAACATCGCCACTGTAATCATCTGTTCTCACTCCTCATTAGATTCTATATAAAACTTAATATTCTTCGCAGCATGCAAAGCGTTTCGTTTCGCTTTTGATGCTGTTTCGCCAGAAGCGATAACATAGCCATACCGACTTCCCATCGAAATAGGTGGTGTCATGAATGTCCCTTTACGTGGTTTCACGTAGACTTCGCGCACACCTTCATGCTTCTTTGCATAATTCTTCCCTGTCACTTTCAACAGCGTGCCATACGCGTTGACGGTAATATAATGCGTATAAATATGGTTTTCGTGCTTTCTTTTCAAATTTATTTCTTCACCCATACATAGTTTCAATGTCTCTTCCATTAAATTAATACCATATGCCTCTTCTATCATGCGATTCATGGCGCCACCCGATATTCGTGGATTCAACTCAATCAACTTCCAGGTATCCCTGACATATCGTAACTCAAGGTGACAGGCTACATTTTTTGCTCCAAGGTCGTTGCAGATAGATTCCACTGCCTTAATAAGCTTGGCGTATAGGTTTCTCTCTAGTGATAGCTGAATTTCATAACCAGTAATGATAAACTTCAAATCTTTTTGGATATCCTGTTTAATTACCGCAACTGGATGGAGTTCCCCCTCAACTACCACTAGTTCAACCAAATACTGTGGGCCATCCAAATACTCTTCAATGACAATTTGCTGGTTAGGATTTGCTTTCAACATACTCTTCATGACACGAGTCATTTCCTTTCGATCTTCAACGAGATACACATCTCTAGATGCTTTTGAAAATGGCGATTTGACGATCAGAGGAAATGTCTCTTGCTCACTGATGAACTGCTTCAAATCCGTCGATGGTTCAAAAATCATAAAATTGGGTGTCGCTTCGTTTGTAGCCAATGCGGTCCTAGTTAATGCTTTGTCCTCCATTTTCAGATAGGCATCAGCAGAAATTTTCGAATGACAAAATTCATTTGCTAGATGAGCGGTCATCGATACAAACGGATCCACGAAACTGAAAATCCCCTTCAGTTTGAATCCCAACTTCTGTATTGCGTGAATATGTTCCCGGATCGTTTCTTCCGTTATGCTGTCCATGTGAATCATTTGCGTAACTTCCGGAAACTCTTCTCTTTGATCGATAAATCTCGCATTTTCGGTTAACAACACGGTGGCATAGCCTAACCTTTCTGCAGCTTTTATCGCCTCCCTGCTCGAACCACTTTTCGTAGTTTCCACAAACAAAATAGTATTCATTTCACACACTCCTTAGCCAAAGCCTGTTAATCATTTGTATGTGTTAATAAAAATACAAACAAAACAGTCAGTTATTTTTGCGTTCTTTTATTCATATGATTGGTTACTGCTAGTCAGATAGGCCTTCGAACATGCGTGAATATAGTTTTTATGCTCGTGAAACATTGAATAAAAAGAGCAAGATAAGTAAAATACCATTGAATAATTCAGATTAGTAAGTATAATAGTATAATGTCAGTTAAAATAGTTTAAAAATTCTAATCAGTGGAACTACTTTCAACATAATTCATTGATCAGTAAGGAGAGAACACCTATGACAGCGACTACTGAAAATATCGTCCAGTCTTTGCAAGAAGTATTAACCGAAGAACAAGTGACCATTAATGACACCGTGCGTGAACTTCACGGAAAAGATGAGTCTTACCATACAATGAAATTACCAGATATTGTCGTGTTCCCTTCTTGTACGGAAGATGTCAGCAAGATTATGCGCCTATCGAAAGAACTAAACGTAGCCGTCATACCGTTCGGACTCGGCTCAAGCCTAGAAGGTAGTGTCATTCCGGATAGTGGTGGAATCACGATCGACTTTTCAAACATGAACGCGATTCTAGACGTACGGGCAGAAGATTTTCTCGTTACGGTACAACCAGGCGTCACGCGTACTCAATTAAATAAAGAACTGAAGAAACATGGATTGTTTTTCTCTGTCGATCCAGGGGCAGATGCGACACTTGGCGGTATGGCGGCAACGAATGCTAGCGGCACGACTTCCGTCAAGTACGGTGTCATGCGCGATCAAGTTCGCGATCTCGAAGTGGTCTTGGCAGATGGTACGGTCATCCATACCGGCAACAAAGCGGCTAAATCTGCATCTGGACTTCATTTAAATGGATTATTTGTTGGCTCAGAAGGAACACTAGGTTGCTTCACGGAGCTGACATTACGCGTCTATGGTATTCCTGAATTCACAACAGCCGCTCGTGCATCGTTCCCTACCGTTCATGATGCAGTGGAAGCAGTCGTTTCTATCTTGCAAGCAGGCATTCCGATTGCGCGGGTAGAATTGGTGGATGAGCCATCTATTAAACAAGCGAATATCTTCAGTGAAACGAATTATCAAGAAAAACCCACATTATTCTTGGAATTCCATGGCAATGAAGCAGGGTTACAGCAAGATGTCGAATTCACGAAAGAAATCGTTGCAGATCATCAGTGCACGGATATCGAATTTGAAACAGACAACGCCGAACGCAATCGACTATGGGAAGCCCGTCACAATCTGGCCTATGCCTATATTCATGGAAATCCCGGCAAAAAACTAATGGTCACTGACGTCTGTCTACCGATTTCAGAACTGGCTGACGCGGTCAATCATGCACGTGAAGTAGTCGAGTCACTTGAAATGCCGGGTGGAATTGTCGGCCATGTAGGCGATGGCAACTTCCACGTCTTGCTGATGATGAATATGAATGATCCAGCAGAACTGGCGAAAGCCGATGAACTAAACGAAAAAATCGTTCGCTATGCACTGGAGCGTGGCGGTACTTGTACCGGAGAGCACGGCGTCGGAATCGGCAAACAGAAATACCAGCAAGAAGAACATGGCGCTGCACTTCTGGTCATGCAGAAAATCAAGCGAGCACTCGATCCGGATAACTTACTCAATCCAAACAAGATTTTCCATTTAGATTCTGAGGTGATGAAACCATGAAGACACTTGAAGCAATCGGCTCAATCGCTGGAAAGTACTTTGCATTTTGGGTCATTCTAGTCGCTGTGATTGCGTTCATGTTCCCGACTCCTTTTCTCGGACTAGGTGCATACATCACGATTTTACTCGGCGTTGTCATGTTCGGCATGGGACTGACGTTACGTGCGGTGGACTTCAAAATCATTTTGACCAATCCGTTACCCGTGATCATTGGTGTAGCCGCTCAATTTATTGTCATGCCATTGGCTGCATTCGGACTTGCCTATTTATTGAAACTACCACCTGAACTAGCAGCCGGTCTTGTATTGCTTGGATCTGTTCCAGGAGGTACCGCTTCAAATGTCATGGTCTATTTAGCAAAAGGAAATCTCGCATTATCTGTTGCGATGACATCCCTCTCTACTCTATTAGCACCACTTATCACGCCGCTATTATTACTATTGTTAGCTGGACAGTGGCTACCGGTGGATGCGTTGTCGATGTTCAAGTCAATCGTACAAGTCATCATCATTCCCATTGCGTTAGGACTACTCATCCAACGATTCTTCCCAAGAGGAGTTGCGAAAAGTGTAACCGTCGTACCGATTATTTCAGTTGTTGCGATTCTCATCATTGTCGCTGCGGTTACTTCCGCAAACGCAGGCAACGTCGCAAGCTCAGGTCTAATCGTATTTATCGCCGTGTTCTTGCATAACGGGATCGGATTACTTCTTGGGTATTTGATTGCACTGGGGCTTGGATTGAACGAAAACGACAGACGAGCCATTTCACTTGAAGTGGGCATGCAAAACTCCGGACTGGGCGTAGCGCTTGCGACTGCGCACTTCGGACCCCTTGCTGCACTTCCAAGTGTATGGGGTGCGATCTGGCATAATATCTCGGGTCCAATTCTTGCGACAATCTGGTCGAAGAAGCCAACGAAGGATATCGAGGAACCGGAAGTTTTGATTCAAGCAAAAGCAAAAGTCAATGTATAGTAAACTGAAAATGCCAGACTTCGATGTCTTTGTCGAAGTCTGGCATTTTCTATCTATAAATAAAGAAAAAATTATTTTGTTGTTTTATTTGTAAAAATTAATTGTTTACTATTCTACTAGTATGCTATCGTTAGTTTTTGGAGACGTACTAGGAAAAGCAATTATAGATTTGGAGAGATTATTGTAATGAGAAAATGGCTTGTTGCTTCTTTGGCTTTTGTCTGGATTATAGGTGGCGTGATTTTGTGGAGCGATTGGAATAATAGAGAGCAAACATTATCTGCCAAAGCCGATGTAATAGCACAAAAAAATGCAGTAGACGGTACATCTGAAAAAATGAATAAAGTAGAACCAGATCAAAAATTAGAAGAAACGATTATTCATACGGCAACAATCGGTATGGTTGGCGATATATTATTACATAATCCAATTTACACGTATCCTCACTTCGATTTTGCATTCGAAGCGGTAAAAGAGAAGATGACCAGTATTGATTTTCTCTTGGCAAATCAGGAATCTATGCCTGGCGGTGTGGAACTTGGTTTATCTACCTATCCAAAGTTCAACAGTCCAAAACATATACTCCCCGCTTTACAAAATGTTGGCGTCGATATGGTTTCATTCGCCAACAATCACACGTTCGACAAAGGGGAAAATGGTGTGCGCAAGGCGATTGAACATGCGCAACAATATGGCATGCAGTATGTAGGTGCTTATGAATCTTTTAAAGACCGCAAGACTCAACGAATTGTCGAAGTGAACGGCATCAAAATCGGAGTGCTCGCCTATACATACGGTACAAATGTAGAGATAGATTTGCATGACAAAGAGTACTTGGTGAACTACATCGATCGTGATCGAATGGAAAATGAAATCCAACAGATGAAGCCAATGGTAGACGTGACGATCGTATCGCTGCATTGGGGTCCTGAGTATCATCTCGAAACGTCCGAAGATCAAGCAGAGCTCGCGCAATTCGTTTCGGATGCGGGTGCTGACGTGCTGTTCGGACATCACCCACATGTTCTACAACGCTATGGAGAAGTCGGACATACCAAAGTGTTCTTCTCGCTCGGCAATTTCTATTCTGCCCAACCGTTCGATTATACGAACTTCGGCGGAATCGCCAGACTGTCTGTAACGAAAGAACAAACGGGTGGGCAAAAGACTGTCACTATCGAAGATCCACGCTTTTTCCCGACTGGCGTCATCAAAGATCAAAATAAGCGCTTTAAAGTCGTACCACTTAACAAAGCCCATTCCACCATTCATTACACTGAAGAATGGGTGGAAAACCATGTCGGTGTACCGAAATGGTAACGAGATAAAACAAATAACGCCTTTCTAATCAATCGATTAGAAAGGCGTTATTTGTTATGTACCTCATTATTTACTTAACACGGTCTTTACATCTTTTATCAACAATTCATTCTCAGTTTCTGTTAGACCATCGTATCTTTTCACAATTTCACCATCAGGATTAATTAAATAAAAATAATAGCTATGCGCACGTTGATCTAATGCTCCACTTTCCAATATAGAAAGGAATGTGTTTCTCGATAATTCCTGAATCGTTTTAAAATCATAACCTGTCAAAAAACTCATCGTACGGAGATCGGCTCCAAAATCTGCAGCATAGTTCCTTAATACTTCTGGTGTATCATTTTCGGGATCTATACCAAATGAAACAATACGAGGTTCCAAACCATCTTCCTTTAATTTTTCTTGAATACCGACCATATTAGCGGTCGTTCTTGGGCATACTGTGATGCAGTTGGTATAGGAGAAATAGGCAATCCACCAATCACCCTTTAAATCCTTCAAGCCAAGCGGTTCGTTGTCTTGTGTAGTAAATTCAAAGTCCGGCATCGTTTGGGACATATTCGTTTCGATCTTATTATTGCAGCCGCTTAGTATAAGAATCATGGTCAAGAAAATAACAGCAAATTTTACTTTCATAAATATCCTCCCTCTTTTGTATGTCGCAAAAAATAAAGTGATTCTTCTGCAACGGCCTACTGTGTAGTATTGCACGTTTACTACAATCATGTTAAGTCTTAAATAATTGTATCATCTTTATTCCAACTTGACGCACGTGATCCATTTCACTCGAATCATAATAGATAATGGCACTGTATTACAGTCTACTACTTCTTCACTTACTAAATCAAAAAACTTAAAAGAAATATGATAAAAGAATATATTGTTGTCTAAATAGGATAAATAAGGGCAGGATAAATAAGGATAACGTATGGAAATGACTACATGTTCTATGTACTAATCAATGAAAAAATTTTTATGTATATGGAGGGGTTAAAATGGCGGATCAACAACCACCCAAAGACGTAAATGGAAAACCACAACACGAGCAAGACTTGGGACGGAGAAATTTCTTGAAAAATACCGGACTCGTTGCTGGTGGACTCGTCGGAGGATCTATTTTCGGGGGTCTACTCACAGGCGGTTTGGATAAGAAAAATGACAACATAGCGAAAAATGATAGCAATAAAGGTATCGAAGTAACGCAAGCACGTCAATTCTTCACGCGTCATCAAGATTTTAAAGTATTAAATGCAGCAACAGAACAAATTTTACCTGAGGACGAACTCGGTCCTGGCGCCATTAAGTTAGGTGTCCCTTATTATATTGACAAACAATTAGCAGGACGCTGGGGTGTCAACGCATACGACTATCGACAGGCTCCCTATGCAATTGATTTGAAAGCAGCCGATCAAACGGCAGGGCCTGGCGGAGAACAATCGATTTTGGATCGTGGCATGATCTTCTTGCTAGGTCTTCGTAAAATGGACGAAGAAAGTCAAAAGCGTTTCGAAGTTACTTTTGACAAAGCAACCGAAGAGCAACAAATAGAAATCATGACGGACTTCGAGGCAAACAAAGTGAAAATGAAAGGCGTAAAAGCTTCAGAGTATTTCATTTTGTTAAAACAAGCGACATTAGAAGGCGCTTATTGTGATCCATTGTACGGCGGCAATATCAATATGGAAGGATGGAAAATGAAAGAATTTCCGGGCGCTGTGGCTTCTTACGCTAACTATATTGAATCAGATGATTTTGCAAAGCTGGATCCCGTCAGTCTGCGAGATTACCAAGGGCATTAAAATAGAAACCGTAAGGAGGATATAAAATGGTAAAACAACTTAAAAAGGTAGATGCGGTTATCGTAGGTTCAGGATGGGTCGGTGGAATTGCAGCAGCGGAACTGACGAAAGCAGGATATAATGTAGTGATATTAGAACGAGGGAAAAACAAAAAGCATGAAGACTATATCGGTACGAAAGATGAGTTACGCTATTCTAAGCGATATGATCTCATGCAAGAATTGAATAAGGATACAATTACTTCACGTAACTCCATGAGTAAGGAAGCAATACCCGTTCGGAATAATATGAACGCACGTCTTGGAAATCATACTGGAGGCGCAGGTGTTCACTGGAACGGGATAGCTTTCCGCTGGTTGCCATATGATTTCGAAATTTATAGTAAGACTGTAGAGCGCTATGGTAAAGATAAAATCCCTAAAGAATCGACCATGCAGGATTGGGGGATTACATATGATGAGCTCGAACCGTATTATGATCAATATGAAAAAACAGCTGCCATCTCAGGCGAAGAAAACCCAATTGGTCCTCCACGGTCTGATAAGTATCCTAATCCTCCTATGAAGGAAACGCCGAATATTCGTCTATTCACAAAAGCAACGAAAGCTCTTGGTTATCATCCCTATCGTATCCCTTCAGCTAATGCTTCACAAACATACACCAACCCTGATGGTGAAACGATCAATGGTTGCGTATACTGTGCATTTTGTGAAGAGTATGGTTGTGACTTCGGAGCGAAAGCGGATCCGATCGGTACGGTACTCAAGACGGCACATAAAACAGGTAAGATGGAAATTCGTAATGATGCGTTCGTGAATCGAGTAAGCCACGATGGAAAGAAAGCGAACGGATTAATCTATACCGATACCACGACTGGTGAAGAATTCGAACAACTAGCAGATATCGTAGTACTTGCAGGTTTCGTCTTTACGAATACGAAGTTGCTGTTACACTCTAAAATCGGGCAACCCTACGATCCGAAAACAGGACAAGGCATCATCGGCAAGAACTTCACAGGCCACTTCAACAACTTGTCAACGTATATTGGCGCTCGTGGATTCTTCGAAGACAAGAAGTTCAATAATTTCATGGGTGCTGGCGGGATGGGTGCGACGATCGATGATTTCAGTGGGGACAATGAAGATCACACGAACCTAGACTTCTTGCATGGCTATGAAGTGCACTACAGTCAGCTTGGTTCACGTCCTATTGCCAATAACGCAGTTCCATATGATACACCTGGTTGGGGTAAAGAATTTAAAAAGAATTCAATAAAATATTATAATCGTAATCTATTCATCACACCACAAAGTGGCTTCTTGCCGAACAAGAATACGTATATGGATTTGGACCCAATATATAAAGATGCACTCGGTAATCCACTTCTTCGTGTCACCGTTGAATATGCAAAACAGGACATCGCACGTGCGAAAGCAGGCGTCGCACGTTGTGAAGAGATCATGAAAGAAATGGGCGCAGACAAAATGAACGTCGATGTGGTGAAAGACGATACTGTATTTGACCATAAATTCTATACGGATCACTTCTTCGGTGGTGCCATTATGGGAGCTTCTCCTAAAAACTCCGCAGTCAACACCTACTCACAAATGTGGGATATGGAAAACCTATTCGTAGTAGGCGGGTCCTCATTCCCGCATAACAGTAATTACAACCCTACCGTTACGATTGGCGCATTCGCTTATCGTGCAGCCGAAGGAATGATTAAATTCTTAAAAGAAGGCGGCAATGTAGCTGTAAAACCACTTGAAAAGAACGCTTAATTTTACTAACTACATACGCCATCACCATGTCTGAATTGACAAGGTGATGGCGTATTTTTTGTGTAAGAATACATCATAACTCTATGAAGTCACTTAATATGCAATATAACTTCTTCTTTCAAACTGGATAAAATCGGTGAACGTTCAACTGCAGTAGCCGCGATTTCAGCCAGTTGTCCTTTATTCGTAGTGGACTCAGCCGATAAAACGATCATCGGTTTCATAATGCCGCTATTGCCGCTTTGAATTCCTAGAAACGGCGCTTTATCGCATACGCCAGTGAAAACGATTTCCGCTCGATCTACAGTCACTCCTTGATTATACGCTTCCAAATGGAATGTAACACCGAAACTAGTAGTTGCTGCAGCGATTAATAATTCAATCGGCATGACTTGTTTTTCTCCTGGCTTCGCAATGCCTTCCAGATCAATTTCCTGTAGATCTTTCGTTTCAAGTGACATCATTTCCCCTACTACATACTGGCTTGTCCCTTGCCATTCACTAATTGCGAGTGACGGATCTTGCTCTATCAATTTCTTCATTATATTCATAATTTTTGTTGTGCTCATATTTTAATGCCTCCAGATTGTTCTCATGGTGTCTATTATACATGTATAACATTGATTTGCTAATAAGGTATGCATTGCGCTTTATCGATTGTCTAGTGATAGGATAACAAATTTCTAGTACTAACAAGAAGTATAGAACTTAAACTTATGACGTGTTGTCTGTTACTACATAATCTATGTATGTGATGATGAGCCTCATCAAGACTGTAGCACATCTCGCTTGATAAACTGATCCATCAAATGTCATAGCTGACTCCTCCTTTGTACACTATATAGAGTCAGAAAGAGAAAAGAATACAGCGTGTGGAAATATTTTTTCCACACGCACTATATCTTTTTTTGTAGTGTGTTTAAGTTCTTAGGTTATTGCTAGTAGCAAAATCGTCTCTTGGAGTGGAACAAAACGTTCGCTTGAAGAGATTGGTTTACTCTTCTCGTCATACCTACTTGAACAGTCGCTGTTTCAATTTCTATAGTTAATAATTTTATCAATAAAAACAGTAGACAAATTTCATTAAAATTTTGTCTACCGTTTGAATATTTCTTTATTTTTTTATAATTTATTTTTGGAACATGCTTTCAATCAATTCTTCCATATCTTCCGCAGCATGCAGTTCTTTCGACTGAAGGGCGTCGAGCTCACCGCTCTCCATCGCTTCCACGCTGAACTTCTCCGTCTTCTCTTCTACACAATGGACGAATACCGTATAGGCTTCTTTTAGTTCATTGCCTTCTGTTTCAAAGGCATTTGGAACTTCCAACGCATTCATGTCTGCGAGGATCTGCTTGAACTCTTCCACTTTAACTAGCCATTGTTCTTTCATTGCGGGTATATCCAGCTCTTGTTTCGAAATGAATTGTTCGGAAATGCCTTCATACTCTTCTGACGCTATGATTAAGCGTTCGTGTAATCCAATAATTTTCTGTAAATAATCTTTTCTACTGAGTGCCATAGTATCATCTCCTAGTATGAGTATACTCGTTTAGTATTTCATCATACATCTCCCAATGCAAAGAGGAAAGTCTAGACACTTGTTCGGTACTTTTCAACATTGAAATGCTTGTCTTTTGACCAACGATAACGAATTCTGTTTCTGCATCACTAGTCTTCTATTTCACCCATTATGTATACACACCAGACCGGCTCTATATAGCGAGCGGTTGGTTGACGGCTTATGCAAAACAGCTGCCGGTCTGGTATGTTTTCTATTTCTTGCTTCGATAGTGCTTCCCATTGTTCTTGCTCATGTTACATATAATGAAAACCAGGCTGGCTCTATAAGCGAGCGGTTGGTTGACGGCTTGTGCTGAACAGGTGCCAACCTGGTTTGCGTGAAAATGTATGCATCACCTCCTTTACAGTGTATAAGACATTATTCCTCCACTATCCATTGCCCGGAGCTTGCATCCCTTCCCATAGTGAACACTTGCTCCACGACGCCTTCACGTCCATATTGATAACGAATTTCTACTTTATCATCGGCAATCGGAATGGCTCGACGATACGCTGCCTCCAGGAAAAGCTCTCCAATTCGGCTTGATTGTGCAAATACCGAAGACTCAGGCAACTTATCCAATCCTGTAAGCTGGTCGTATAAATATAAATCAAAGTACTGCTCGGCTGTATAGTCGCTTTTGAGCTGATCTGTCAGATAATCTATATAGATAGAGTCGGTTTTTTCTTCGGTTGCCACACCAATCAGTTTGCCGTAAATCTTGTGTATAGGTGTGATGGTCGCTCCTTGCACAGTGTCTTTTGCCGGGAAATGATTTAATAATAAGTATTCCCGGGCATTTAACAACTGGTCATAGCCACCCGCAATCGTTACATTTTGCTCCTTATATCGATCCATTAGTTCGGATGATACCTCGTTACCGTTGACTTTTAGTTTGCCGTTTTGCAGTACAACTCGATCTCCAGGAACCGCAACGACTTCATAATAGACACCCGCATACGTCGGTAAGTGGCTATTCGTATTCGTAAATGTGCGTACCACATCTCCCGGATCATAGACGGAGGCATCATACAAGTCTGCCTTACGTTCTATCACTGGATGATACGTATCGGGGCTCCACTGTAGTGAAAAGGAATCGTCATCAACATATAATAGACCGTCTACTTTCTTTACTACAGGTAATGAAGAAAATTCTTCGTAATCTATAGTGGATAGTTGATCTTTCTTTTGTAAAGCAGAAATTAACGCCATGTCGTCAAGCGGATCATACGGCGTTCCTGGACCTTGATCAGAAGAGAATTGATTATCTGACACTAGATTAAACACTAGCAACAAAGCCACTACCGGTAGTGCTGCGGTGACCAGCAGCGCTTGCCAAGAAAACCGTCTCCTTTGCGAAGGTTGAAGGGTTTCATGTACCCGCTGTTTGATTCGTCGTTCCTGTTCCGTCGTATCTCCCATCATCTGGTCCAGTTTTTGTTTAAAATCATTCATAGGTTTCTACCTCCTCTTTCACAAAGAATTCCTTAAGTTGCAACTTGGCTCTTCGTAATCTAGTCTTGACAGTATTTTCATTGAGCCCAAGAAATTCCGCGATCTCCGCAATTGATTGTTCGTCATAATAATATAGCAGTAATGGCTCGCGGTATTTCAAAGGCAGCTGGAATAAATGCTTTTCAAGTGAAGCCAGTTGTTCTTTCTCCAATAGTTGTTGTTCCGAGCTTTTGGAAGATACAAAAATCGTCTCGAACACCACATCTTTTTTATGCTTCCAGGAGCGCAAATAATCTTTTGCACGATTAGCAGTCATTTTGGTTAAGTACGTTTTAATAGACGCTTCATTACGGAACTGGTCACTCTTCTGGAAATACGTAACGAAGACTTCTTGTACGACATCTTCCGCAGTTGACCAGTTTTTCACGTATAAATAAGCGATACGCACTAAATAACGCGAATGCTCATTCATGATTTGATCCATTTCATTCATTTGGGCTAGTCACTCTCTTCTATGGCCATCTCATGTCTCCGTCAACATACGTTGCAAAATCCTTAAATGACCTTTTTTCTGTCATGCCAAAGCGGTTCACTTCATAATTGGATCGATCCATATTGGCATATCCTTCGACTGTTGTGTAGCCGATCAGTAATCCTACTTCTTTCGCTGCCGCAATGAACTCTTCATTATATTGTCCATAGGGATAAGCGATGGAAAGCGCTGAAGGCACGTGTTGTAAATTTTTCTGTAAGTCTTCAATGATTTCTTCTTCTGTATGTTCGAATACTAAACCTGCACCACTTTCTCTACCTAGTTCATGCAATGCACATGTGTGGGCTTCGAACTGAAATACATCTTTCATTTCGTTTAGGTCTTCCACATTCAAATACTTCAGTAGGCCTCCCCCGTCAAATGCCGGACCGCCTTTTTCTCTATCCATACGAGATGAAATAATATGTTGAGACGAAGTAAAGCCATATTGTTTCAAGATAGGATAGGCGTATTCTTTAGATGACAATAAACCATCATCAAATGTAATAATCAACGCTTTCGCTGGCACAACGAGTCGGCCTTCCAAATAATCATATAATTGTTGTGAAGTCAAAGTCGTAAATTGCTCATCTGCCAAATATGCCATCTGCTTTTCAAAGCTTTCAAGTGAAATCGTGCTGATCTCCGTTTTCATCTCTTTACGGGGGAGCACTTGGTGATACAGCAGTACCGGTAAGCCTTCATCCATTTCTACTGAAGGTTTATGGATATAACCAGCGCGCTCACCCACTTTGATGAGATACCAGTCTTTATCTTCCTCTATAACAGGATAGCGATAGCCTTTTCTTAATTGGATGAGAACATCACTTTCAAGATTCGCTTCCGTATAGACAGGTGTTGGTTGAGCCGTTTTTACAGCACCCAATCGTTCTGTATGTAAAGGAGTTTTCATCACATGCTTTTCTACTTTTGCCTGACCTTTACGAATGAAGGCTGGCATCTTACCTACTCGAATTTCGTAATATTCCTCATCTTCTCCTACGAGCGCAACCGGTTGATTGGCTTGCAGTTCACCAATTTGCTTTAAGTTCTCTTGCTTCATAAAAATCGGTTGAGTGTTTGTCAGCGTCAATACCTGATCAAATTCTTTTTCTGTAATGAATGGTTTACTTTGTATCGTTTCTGCAAAAGCTGTCGCTGATTGCTCATGGAACAATGGTACTTCATTCAAATTCCACTTGGCTTCATTTCCCATTATAAATAACAGTAAGCTCGCAAGTAACAGCAGACAACTATATATTTTCTTCATGTGAATCCCCCTATTATCATTTGCGCACCGTATAGACGGAGGATTCCTGAAAAAGTTTCAAAAATATTTTAGTAAGTTTTTTGACGATGCTTGTTGTTCAGAACCAATGTGACTTTCCAAAGCCCTTCTATTTCTTCACGTGAAAAAGCACTCTTTCGCTCTTAGTAGAACGAAAGACTGCCTTCTGATTGCATACACGGAACTCTACTTCCCTAAAACTTTCTTCACATCCGCCACCAGCAACTCATTATCTGTATCGCTCATACCGTTATACTGCTTCACAATCTCTCCGTCAGGATTAATCAAATAAAAGAAAAAGCTATGTGATCGCTGGTCAAGCGCTCCTTTTTCCAGCATGGCTTTAAACGTAGTAACCGATAAATCTCGTATTTCTTCAAAATCATAACCAGTTAAAAACGTCATCGTCTGTAGATCAGCACCATAGTCTTTTGCATATTCTCGTAAAACTTCCGGTGTATCATTTTCCGGATCGATGCTGAATGAAATGATAGGAGGTGTTAAACCTTCACTTTTTAATGCTTCCTGAATACCAACCATATTAGCAGTGGTCCTCGGGCAAACGGTCGTGCAATGTGTATAGGAGAAATAAGAAATCCACCAATCACCAGTCAAGTCAGCCAAGCCTAGTTTATTTTCATCTTGCGTAGTGTATTCAAAATCTGGTATTTTCTCTGACCTATTCGTTTCGATGGTATGATTGCAGGCACTCAGTAAAAGGACGGCTGCCAGTAGGAGTAGGACGGCTCGTATGTTCATAGGCATATTACCTCGCTTTAGTATGTATGAAAGAAAGGAGAGAGGTAATCCCTCTCTCCTTTTGTAGTATTATGCTTTTGCTGTTTCCTTTTCTTTAACTAACTGGCCTCCGCCAGTCTCTAAAAACTTGATCATACCTTCTGCGGCACGGTAAGCTAGTGCGCCAACTGTCGCTGTTGGATTGGAACTACCCATAAGTGGGAATGAAGAAGCCCCCACTACGAATAAATTGTCCATGTCCCATACTTGTGAATAATTGTTTACAGCAGACGTTTCGGGACGATCCCCCATGACTACACCGCCACCTGTATGGTCAGATAATGACGACTTATCAAACTCTGTTTCCTCTGTAATTTCAGGAATCGTAATATGGTCTGCGCCCATTTGTTCCAGTAACTCTTTCGCTCTTTGATGCGCATATCGTACAATGTTTCGGTCTTGATCATGGAACTTGCTCGTGACGCGCAGTAATGGATCACCGAACATATCTTTGTACGTCGGATCCAAGTCCATATAGTTTTCTCGCCAAGCAAGGGCACCGTTTTGTTGCTGAACATCTATACGACGGTTCGCATAGAAAATAGACTTGTCTTTAAATTCTTTCCCCCAAGATGGAACGTCTGCAGGAACATGGTTATTCGTAATCGGTCGATCTCCTCTTTGAGATGTCCGCAAACAGAAACCATGCAAGAAATCGAGTTTCGTATGATCAAGTTGCTCCACATTGAAATCATCCAATGTCACGCCGAGCGCACCGGTACCTGCATAGCGATTGAATTTCTTCTCATCAAAGAATCCACGGACACGCGTATGCGTCAAGTTGCGCTGGTGAGCAGTCAAGTGGCTACCGATCACGCCTGTTCCATCTTTCGGATTGTATGGCTTGCCAATTTCAGATAACAGCATGAGGCGAGTATTCGTGAAGGTAAATCCGGCAACCACGACGATATCTGCCGGTTGAATGAACTCTTCTCCTGTTTCTGTGTCTACATATTTAATACCAACTGCTTTGCCATTTTCATGTACAATCCGAACCGCATACGAATTATTACGCAACTCATAATTACCACTTTTATGTGCTGTAGCTAAAACCGTAACAATCGGATCTGCTTTCGCTCCGAAGTCACAACCGAACGCTTCACAAAATGCACAGTACACACATCCGTTAATCGTCTCACCGTCAGGGTTAGTATACGTCTCAGATATGTTAGCAGAAGGAATACGATACGGATGATAGCCCAAATCTTTTGCCGCTTTCGTAAAGGTACGAATGATATCCGTTTCTTTCATCGGCGGTGTCGGGTATTCATCCGAACGCTGACCCGGTCGCAATGGATCTGGTTCACCTGAGATGCCGGCAGTTTTTTCAAACTGATCGTAATACTTCTCCAGCTCATCATATGTAATACCCCAATCTTGGAGTTGCATATCTTTCGGGATGATTTTTTCTCCATATTTTTCTACCGTTTTCGTATGGAATTCGAAATCCGTTGGAAGCCAACGATATACCATGCCGTTCCAGTGAACACCTGAACCGCCAGTAGCCGTACCATTGATCGCATTTGTATCGTTACTGCGGTTTGGTGTCGCCGTTTCGTCTAGCGTATTACGAATCGTCAACGTTTCTTTATTCAATTCTTGGAACATGAGCTTCCGCACATCGTAGCGAAGTTCATCCTTCGCGCCAACGAAATCTTCTCGTTTTTGCGCTTTCCCTCTTTCTAAACCTACTACTTTATATCCTTTTTTCGTTAATTCAGCTGCCGCAATACCGCCTGCCCAGCCTGAACCGACGATGACTGCATCTACTTTATCTAATGTTTTTACCATTCTTTTCTCCCCTTTCTTGTAGTTTATTTAGGTTGGTAATCTGTAAGGCTCACTTGATCCATTTTCACGAACTTATCTTCTTCTATCATATGGGCATACGATGCGATGGCGCCTGGATATTCTTTCATTTTCCAGCCTTTCATATCTCGATTGCCTCCGTACAATGGATCACAATACGCGCCTTCAAGCGTAGTAGAACGCAACAAATTAAAGAATCCTTTCGAACTAATACCTTTGATTTCCACTTTGTCATCTGCAAAATCCGTCATAATTTCTAATTGCTGATCTTCCGTCGCTTTAACAAAATTAGTATCAAATCGTTTTAGACTCTCGACATCCATTGTTCGTAATCCATTAATGAAAATCTGGCCACGATCGAGACTAGAGTCTGCAGCCGAAGCTTTAGAACCTATAAAAGGACCTTGTCTGTAATCGCCTACATTGGATCCATAAGGACCTGCCAACTGTTTGTCAATATAATACGGAACGCCTAATTCTATCGCTCCAGGACCGTTATGATCTTCAGGGAAAATCCGCTCCACTGCCTGCTCCAAAATAGCGAAATCGGCAATACGAGTGAAGTACATACGCGCTTCTTCATAGCGCTTCTCTTTCACGCTTTCCTTAGTCGCAGTGGAAGTCGAATTATTATTTTTCGATCGACTGCTAAACAGACCTCCAAGCAATGCACCACCGGCTACACCTCCGACAGCAATTCCTGTGTTCTTGACGAAACTGCGGCGTCCCGGATCAGAAACTTCGTTCGTATTCTTCGGGTTATTCGAATTATTATCAGCCATTAGCTTGTCCTCCTTTAATAGGTAAATAGTTCAACACTACACTAGCGATCCATACTGAAATATATGCGCAATCAGTAAAATAATGAATGCGTTTACACTGAGGCGTTCATTATGTATTTGTTGACAACGCTAGTAGAAAACAGAACACTCCACTCTCTAGTAGATCAAATAGAAAATACTCCGCTTACTAAACGGACTGTTCTATGCATAGTGTAAATCTTAAGTCCTGACTTTTCAAACTATTAACCTTTTTTCAATTATTATTGAAAATAAGCCTATCATCTAGTCAGGCATAGATCCGTATTTTTGCTTCAAAGTTCTTCAGTCGATAGTTCTCCAAATGTAACATCATTTCCACTTGTTCTCATACACTATAATGAGGTGAAAAATATGGCGAGAGTCAAATACCGAGATTCAGATGTCGATTTAATGGCTAGAATGATGAGAGCCGAAGCCGAAGCCGAAGGAAATCAAGGAATGTTATATGTCGGAAATGTCATCGTCAATCGTGCAGTAGCCGATTGTCTGGACTTCAATGATGTACGGTCCATATATGATGTCATTTTCCAAATACAAGGGAATAATTATTCATTTGAAGCGGTTCAAAAAGGAAACTTATTTTATCAACGTGCAAGAGAATCTGAAAAGAAATTAGCTAGAAGGAATTTAACTAATTGGCGAGAACATCCGGCTCACTATGCGCTATGGTACTTCAATCCCTATGGTCCCTGCCCGCCCACTTGGTATGATCAACCGTTTACAGGGCAGTTTAAAAACCATTGTTTCTATGAACCGCTACCCGGAACTTGTGACAGTGTGTACATGGGATAATGTAAATACCCTTGACTAGACTCGATTGAACATTTTAGTTGAAGATGATAAACTGGTCCTATGAATACAATCGAACGTAAAAAGTAACCACCTTCCACTGGGTCAGGGTAGAAGGTGGTTACTTTTCTATTTACTACACTGAATAGCTTTTACATAGGAGGTATTACTCGTGCAAATTATTACATCACACGTCAATACAGACTTCGACGCACTCGCTTCGATGATTGCTGCAAAAAAATTGTATCCAGATGCACAGCTAATTATTTCAGATAAGCTCGAAAGCCGCGTACAACGTTTTTTAAATATGTACCGGGATGTCTTCGACTTTGTGCCGAGCGCTCGAGTGAACTGGGAACAAGTGACGGAAATGATTATCGTCGATGTCGCATCTTTATCTAGAATAGGTAAACTTCCTGACGATTTCGATGCATCCACGCGCAAAATCATCGTCTACGACCATCACCAACAAGGCGAAAACGACGTGCAGTCTGATAAAGGCAACGTGGAATTAACCGGCGCTGCAGTCACGTTACTTATTGAAGAAATACGCAAACAAAATATAGCTATTTCCAGCTTTGAAGCGTCACTATTTGGACTCGGTCTGTATACAGATACAGGGAATTTTACATATGCAAACACCACAGTACGAGACATGCAGGCAGCTGCCTATTTACTTGAACAAGGAATGAGCCTGGAAATGGTCGCTAGTTTCGCTGAGGAAACATTAACATCCGAACAGCAAGATATATTGGATCAGCTGCTTACACATACAGAAATTCATGAAGTTGACGGTCTCGAGATTGCCATAAGTACACATGAACTGGATCATTTCGTCAACGGCCTTGCCTTAATTACCACAAAAGTTTTAGGAGTCAAAGGTACGGATGCGGTTATTGCTGTCGTTAAAATGAAAAACACAGTATGCGTCGTTGGTCGTGCGAATTCAGAACGAATCACGTTGCAACCCATCCTGAAAAAGCTTGGTGGCGGCGGGCATCAACATGCAGGTTCCGCCACGGTAAAAAAAGGAGATAAAGAAGCAATTCTTGAAGACATCAACAACAGTTTGGAAACGATGCTACGCCCAGCGATTACCGCCAAAGAGTTGATGACTTCTCCTGTTAAAACATTAACTCCCGAGACGACGATTGAAGAAGCTGGCCGTCGTATGTACCGCTACGGACATTCAGGCTACCCTATCGTCGAAAATGGAAAACTAGTCGGACTCATTACTCGACGCGATCTCGATAAAGCGAATCACCATGGACTGGGCCATGCGCCTGTCAAAGCGTATATGACGACTAAACTCTACACAATCGGACCGGATGCTTCACTCGAAGAAATTCAAGAACTCGTCATTGCACACAACATCGGTCGGTTGCCTGTTATTGAGAATGAAGAAATCGTCGGGATTGTGACTCGATCTAATATTATCCAAGTGCTATATAGTGATATGACGGAAAACAAAAAAGCAACAAGTACTCTCTCTTCCAATGACTTGATTGAAAAAATGAAAAAGCAATTATCCGAAGAGGCTTTACAGCAGTTGAAAGAAATCGGAGAAACGGCCAGTCGTATTCATATGCCTGTTTATTTAATTGGCGGGATCGTACGAGATATTTTATTGGACAAGCCAAATTATGACATCGATATTGTAGCGGAAGGTAATGGAATCGAATTGGCGAATCGTATGTTGGAAACACATGGTGGCGACGTCATGGAACATGAAAGCTTTGGTACGGCGACATGGAATACGCCATCCGGTTTATCGATCGATATCGTGTCGTCTCGACTCGAATATTACGAACAGCCTGCCGCTTTACCTGAGATTGAGACATCTGTTCTTGGCGATGATTTGCAGCGACGTGATTTCACGATCAACGCCATGGCCATTCGTCTGAATGCCGAATCATTCGGTGAATTGATTGATCCATTTGGCGGACAAAACGATCTACGCGAGAAGAAAATCAAAATCCTTCATAATATGAGTTTTGTCGAAGACCCTACCCGCATTTTTCGAGCGGTTCGCTTTGAACAACGGTTCGGATTTTCGATGGATGAGCAGACTGAAAAATTGGCACTCGAGTCTATCGACAAAGTAATCCACTTGTCACCACAACGCATTAACGAAGAAATGATCCGTTTATTTACGGAAGGCAGTCCGAAAGAAGTGATCCGACGCCTGTTCAACTTGAATGTTTGGCAACAGTTCGGTGTAAACGAAAAACAGCTAGATGCCTCAGTCGTTACGGCTGAAAGTTTAGAGCAACTTTACAACGAACAAGTACGTAAGATTTCTAATTTAAAGATCGCTGAAAAACCTAGTTGGTTCAATTACTTTTTACTACCATTCTATTGTAATGATAGTTTGTATGCCGCAGAAAAATTCACGTTACGAAAAAACAGGAAAAAACTTTTGGAAGAAGTCATGGCGTTACAAAAACATGAACAATGGAAAGAACCCACACAAACTGGCGACTACCATCTGTTTTTACACGACTTCTCCGACGAAGCCATCTTGTTTATTCTAGTGGCCAATCACGTGCCTTATCTGGAATCTGTTATTGCGTATTTATACAATCGAAACACCCTTCAAAGCTATTTGAACGGTGCCGATTTAGTAAAAGCGGGACTCAAGCCAGGCCCAACCTTTTCTAAGATTTTGCTTCAGTTGGAAGTGAGTCAGCTAAATGGAGAAGTTTCATCGAAAGAGGATGCCGATCAATGGTTGGAAGAGTATTTGTGTACGCTGTAACGAAAAAACGCAAAACACCTGGCAAGCTAGAGTGTCACTCTAACTTGCCAGGTGTTTTTCTCTTACTAAAAAATTCCCTTACTTTGAACCCGCCCTAAATCCTGATTTATCATAACCGTATTTGTCATAACCACTTCGATCATAGCCAAGCTTATTGAAACCTTTTCGGTCATAGCGGTCCGCATCATAGCCCGACTTATCATACCCCTGATCATCCCGGTCCGTTCCATTTCGATGGAGTCCTTGCGGAGTGAAGCCATTGCAGTCGAATCCTTTGGTATCATATTTTGTACCATTGGCATGTTTGCCATCCCGATTAAAACCATAGCGATCATAACCGAATCGGTTGTAGCCTTCTTTATTAAAACCGTTCTTATCATAACCTTGTAGATTAAAACCTTTTTTATCATACCCTTGTCGATTTCGACCATTCTTCCCAAAACCTTCTCGATCGACGCCTGCTTTATTAAAGCCATCTCGATTATAACCTTCTCGGTCTATACCCTGTTTATTGAAACCTTGGGCATCATATCCTTCCGAATCATAACCAAGCGAATTCAAGCCTGATGCATCGTATCCCGCTCGGTCAAAGCCATCACGATTGTAACCGTGCTGATCATAACCTTCTTCATCATACGTCTTTTCACTAATATGTGCGCCATCGCGGGTAAACCCTTCACGATTGTATCCTCTTTTATTGAAACCTTGTGCATCATAGCCTGCTTGATCAAAGCCGTGGTCATCGAACGGACTATTATTTAAATGAACACCTTGAAAATCAAAGCCTTTGCTGTCATACATCGTACCGTTCATATGCTTGCGATCACGATTAAATCCTCGTTTATCATAGCCGAATTTATTATAGCCTTGGCGATTAAAACCGTTCTTATCGTAACCTAGCTTATTAAATCCATCCGTTCCATACCCTTGCGCACTCACACCGTATTTATTGAAACCGTACTTGTCATACCCTTGCTTATTGAAACCCGCACGGTTGAAGCCATGGACGTCATAACCGTCTCTGTTATAGCCATTCTTGTGAAAGCCTTGTCGATTGAAACCATCTACTTTATAGCCTTCTCTGTCATACCCTTGGACGTTATAACCGCTTTTATTATACCCGTCTGCATCATAACCATAACGATCATAACCCGTTCGATCAAAGCCCGCTTTATTATAGCCTGTGGCCCTAAATCCTTCTTTGTCATAGCCTTGATTATTATAGCCGTTTTTGTCAAAGCCCTGTGCATCAAAGCCATACTTATCAAAACCACTGGCATTAAATCCTTGTTCATTAAACCCATGACGATCATAACCAAACTTATTAAAGCCGCGTCTGTCAAAACCTTCACTATTGTAAATTGTCGTATCTCGTTCTATGTTTTTATCTCTTAACGGATCCCCATAATTCATGTCGTACCTCCGCACACTATGTTATCGAATTCACTCTCTCTATGCATCATACTACAAAAAGAGGGTAAACTCACCAAGTTTTGCAAGGTGATCGGTGAAGTGTGGTGATTTAACCCGAACTAGAGAGTATATATATGACTTACTATGCAGTGTAGTGGGTAGAGCTATTCCTTAAACATATGCTTCTTATGCCATTTCAAATACGGCTTGTTCTTCTCCGTTCGGTTCACTCTCATCTTGCTATGCAATCCATACTTCTCATAATCCCCTTCAGGAATGCTAGATGAAATATGAATCGTACCTGTTCCGTCAAACGCAATGAAGCCGTTATGATAGAGCGCATCATGATTGCGACAGAGAAGGACGCCGTTGTTCGGATCGATGCGTTCGTTATTGGTGCAATCTTTCCATGGTTTAGCGTAGCTAGCTTGCAATAATTCCGGTAGCCCGATATCGCATAGAGCGCACTGATCATTCCATAGCTGCATGAGCTCGTTGCGGAAACGCTGATGGCCCATTCGCACTTTCGTTTTCGTTTCCGATTCGGATTCAGCAAGTACCGGAATGAGGAAATCATGCTCCGTCTTCTGAACGGTCCCCATGACGAACTCCAGTTGTTCCTCATCGATTTCATAAATATTTAAATCTGCAATCAACTCAACTAATTTAATAGTCAGTTCTTCATTGCATGGGAAGAGATAGCCTTGATTTCCATTGCCGTTCTCTTGAAACGCAGAATACTTAATCGGCAATAATGGTAGAAGTTCATCTAAACAATCCACAATCGTTAACGGTTGATCGAGTTCGTGATACTCCACTTCCACTAAGTACCCATTGGCGTCTTCACTGGCTGCCAAGGGAATCGCAGACGGCTTTCGCTCCTCGCGGTAACTGGACTTCGCTACACTTATGGCGACTATATCCCCTTTTACATAATGAAAAATACGGTCTCCTTCACGCACTTCTTTCATCCGTTCCCAAAAATGATGAACATTGCCTATACTGTCTTGCTGCAATGACCAAAGCACACCTAACTCTTTCTCTTCATCGTATGTCCGTCCTTGCATAACGATATAACTTTGCATCGTGCTTCACTCCTTTGCGAACTGATGTATTTCTTCTCTCTTGATTATAACGAAACTGACTACCTTTCAACAGCCGATTGATTAATCGCATGGCGTTACCTTTCTATTCAGTTAAAACAATGACTAGTGAAATACAAAATTCTCAGACATTTACGCTAGATAAAACTTTTTACTTAGTTCATTCTTTAATAAGGTCTCCCACTCCTTACGAATATGAGGGACTACTACATTGTAATGCGGTTATTTTATCTGCTTCAGCGTTACGAAATGTCCATTCATTTGAATCACAACAGCTCTTCATGCAACTAAGCCCCCTCTATATGCAGGTCACTGTAAAAGCTATTGTTCGATTTCCATGACCGTGATACGATTCAGCCATGAAGACTAACTGGGGGTGACGACCATACGGCTGAAAATTGAAGAATCCACTAAATTTCAGGAGATTGAAATCACCATTAAATGTCCTGAATTGGATGAACGCTTATCCCGGCTTATCCAGCAGATCAATCAAATGATGTATAGCTTTACAGTTACACAAGATGACGCTGTGTATTCGATACAATCCAGTGATGTTCTATATATCGAGACAGTGGACAATGCCTCTTTTTTATACACACAAGAAGACGTCTATGAAAGCGAACTAAAGCTTTATGAATTTGAGAATCAATTGAAAAATACACGATTTCTACGAGTCAGCAAACATATGATAGTCAATACATCCAAAATAGAAAGTGTGCGTGCGTTATTGAATGGGCGATTTGAAGCCACCTTAGAAAACGGTGAAATGATCATCGTGAATCGACACTACGCAAAAATATTCCGAAAGCATTTCCTAGGATGAGGTGATCCAGTTGAAAAATCTTTTACTCTATATAAGCGGGGCTTGCTTCGCATTTACATTCAGCACGATCGTCTACTCTTTATTCCGGTTACTTGGGATCTTCCCTCCACTGACAGAAAAGATGACTCTTTCCATACTAGTCATTTCTATCATCATTACGATTCTTATTTTTCTTTCACATCAATTACCAATAGAGAATCCGATATGGGTGTATGTGCTAGAAGCTAGCTGTGTCGTGACTGTGATGATCGTAGCCGGTGCATTTTTCGACTTATATCCTTTCGGGTTGTATAACCTAGTGATGGCTGTACTAGTGGGGCTTATTGCGTATGGTTCTGTTATTGTACTGATTTACTTGAACAATAAAGCAGACGAGTTAAAAATAAATCACACGATCTTGCAGAGGAGGAATCGGGATGCAAACGATCATTGAAGTGGAAAATGTCAGTAAATCTTTCGGTCATGTGAAAGCAGTTGACGAGTTGAATTTCTACGTGACAAAAGGAAGTCTATTCTCATTTCTTGGAACGAACGGTGCCGGAAAATCTACCGTGATTTCTATTATTTTAACTGTGCTCCAACCGGACAGCGGCTCCGTAACGGTCAACGGATATACGGTTGGTAAAGAAGATGAATTCATTCGAAAAGAGATCGGAGTCGTCTTCCAAGAAAGCTTGTTAGATCCACTATTGTCTGTACAAGAGAACTTGGCAATTCGTGCACAATTATATGGAATGGCGAAGCATGAAATACTGTCTGCCATACAGCGATGCGCTGAAATTGTAGATATTCATTCCATCTTAAAGCAACGATACGGCAAATTATCTGGCGGCCAGAAGCGAAGAGTCGATATCGCACGTGCCCTTCTCCATCAACCCAAAATTTTGTTGCTCGATGAACCGACAACAGGACTCGATCCTCAAAGTCGTCAGCAAATCTGGAAAATGATCGGACACTTACAAAAAGAGCATGGTATGACCGTTTTTCTGACGACACATTATATAGAAGAAGCCGCGAATTCGGATTTTGTTATAGTCATAAAAGAAGGACGGATTATCGCCAAAGGCACTCCGATTGATTTAAAACAGCAATACTCTGCTGATCGCTTATTCATTACGACAACCGATCACACTGCACTGTGCACGCAATTTCTACATGATCATGTGCTGTTTCAAGAAGAAACTGGCGGATACACAATCGATTTACCGAATACGATAGCAGCTATTCCTATGTTACATACATACCAATCGCTTATTACGTCTTTTGAAGTACGAAAATCTAGTTTGGATGATGTCTTTATCCGTATTCATGATCGAGAGGGTGTGTAGACGATGCTAGTTTTCGCTAAAAGGAATGTACTGCTCTATTTTCGGGATAAGTCTGCAGTGTTTTTCTCATTGCTAGCTGTGTTCATCTTGATTGCACTCTATGTATTCTTTCTTGGTGATCTGATCGCGGATGGAGTGCCAGACTTTCCAGCAAAGCATTGGCTGTTGCTGTCTTGGATTATTGCGGGGATCGTCACGGTTACGAGTGTGACGACCACATTAGGCGCATTCAGTGTGATGGTAAACGACCAAGCAACCAATGCCTATAAAGATTTCCGTGTCACACCAATTAAACAATCCGTATTACTCGGTGGCTATATAATTAGCTCACTCTCCATAGGATTTCTGATGTGCAGTATGACTCTTCTTGTAGCAAACGCTATGCTTTTCGCCACTGGGGAGCCGGTACTTTCATTCATACAAATCATTCAATCGGTAGGCGTCATATTTCTAGCCGTTTTGACTGCTGGTTCCATGATCTCTCTACTCGTTATTTTCTTTAAAACCTCCCCTGCATTCGCTGCGGCAAGCACAGTAATTGGTACATTAGTCGGTTTTCTTACAGGTATCTACATTCCAATCGGCACTTTACCTGCCTACTTACAAAGTTTGATACACATCTTCCCCATCTCACATATCGCTGCTTTGCTTCGCCAAATTCTCATGGACGCTCCTATGGCCGAAGCATTCGCTCAAGCACCCGTTGAAGTGAAAGAAAGCTTTCAGTTGAATATGGGCGTGTTCTTCAAAGTAAATGGATGGCAAATCTCTCCATTCGTCAGTGTCGTGTATCTCTTACTAATCACCATCATTTTCTTTATACTTTCAGTGAGTGTGATGAAATATAGTAGAAGATAAGTATTAAACCATTAAACGGTATCCACTCCATAAACAATTCAGAATGTTTATGCTATGATACGCATAACCAATATCACTCTAGTAAAAGAGGTGAATGAATGGATTTCATTGCTTGGACGATTATTGCTTGTGAAATAGGCTTTTGGGTCGTTATTCTTGCGGGCCTCATTACACGATATGTATGTAATAAAAAACGGCTCGGTTTGTTTTTTCTAGCGTTAACACCAGTCATCGATTTACTATTGTTAGTCGTCACGGCTTCCGATCTTTATAATGGCGCTGTGGCTACACAAGTTCATGCCATTGCGGCGATTTATCTCGGCGTATCAATCGCATTCGGAAAAAGTATGATTCGCTGGGCGGATGAACGCTTTCTTTACTACGTCAAGAAGCAAGGCACAAAACCAGCGAAGAAAACAGGATATGCACATGCACGCCATTCCGTGAAAGGTGCGTTGCAACATGTACTAGCGTTTATCATCGGTGGCGGGTTTTTGGTTGCAATGATTTACCTAATTGGAGATGCCAACAAAACGGAAGCACTCTCTCAAATGTTGAAGCTTTGGGCGCTCATCGTAGGCCTTGATATGGTGATCTCACTCTCCTACTTCATTTGGCCAAGGGCTGAAAAAGTTCAGCGGTATAGGTAACGTGCTGTTTTTATGGAGATATGGGTTTGGTACATGGAAAGAAACTATTAAATGCGTGGCAAATGGGGACACGATTCGTGTATGAATCGGTGTCCTCTATTTTTATTGTTGTATCAAAATTATAGATGCATATCGATAGTAAATGGTCTTAATTTGCTTACTAATTGATGAATGGAATGGTTTCCTAGAATACATTTTTATGAAAATTAAAAACTTCGAAGTAGAAAAGGAATTTTATGCTAAAATGGATTATAAGAGGTTGGTTTATTAAGCAAGCGGCCAGATTACTTCAATAAAAGTTTATCTTGGATTTCGGAAGGGGTAATAAAATATGATAGTAATAAGCGATAAAGACATAAAAGGCGAAGATTATCGTTCTCTAATTGAATTAGCCTTGAAAAAATGTGATACATTTGCATTTGTCAAGAGAAGAGATATGATGGCAGATGAAGAATTGGCAATGAAATACCATTATAAATTAGTTAGAAATATTCAAGAGGCATTTATTGAAAGGAAAGAACAATCAGAATGGGAAGTAACTAAACTTTTAGAAGCAACAGCGTATGTATTTTATTATGAGTTAAATGAACAAACAAAGCATTTTTTACAAACGAAAAGTAATTCATTATTTGATTGGATTTCACCTTTACCAGAAGATTTAATGTTTTTTAGTGGAGATGATGTTTGGCTTGCAGTTTGTTCTCATGAACACTTTTTTGTTATTAGCGAGGAATTTAATGACTTTGATGACGTAATTAAATCTATAAAAAATGCTTAAATGATTCTCATGATAACTTATTGAACTAACGGGCGCATTACATGGAGATCATTGAGCTGTTAAGACAGCTCTTATTCTAATTCAATTAAAGGGACAGAATAGTAGTTAAAAAAGATTAGAACGTTGTCTGTGGATAAATATATGTAGTAAAATAGGAGTTTTATGGCGAACCATATATTTATTGCAAAAAAAGTGGATTAATATTCAAATAAATGAGTTATTGAGGTTTAGAAGATGAAAAATAATAGAAAAAAACGAAACGGCTTTTTTAAAGATATCCTAATTGAGCTTAGGGATTCCATCTTATTTGAAGTGGCTTGGAACGTCTTGATGTTTATGCCAAGAATGATAATTCGTTTAATAAAGAACATTTGGTAAAGTAGTTAATCGAAAGAATTTAGAAGAGTGCTGCATAATCCTCATCTGTAAAATCTAAGTCTTTCCCCTGACGTTCAAGTAAAAGCCTCAGAATTCATAAATTCAAAGACCCCAATATGTATTATAGAACCAAAATAAAAGCCTACACCCCAATCTCTATTTTGTAAGTAGAGGCTGGAGGTTAGGCTTTTTACAATCAGTATTGTATGTAGAACTTTTTAGTGCTTACGCTTAACTTCGATTCTATAGCCATCAGGGTCAGTAACAAAGAAGTAAGAAGGTGTTCCACCTGCAAGTCCTTTCAAGTCACCTGTTTCATAAGAAGAAGCTTTACAAATTTCATGCATTTTTTCTAAATCATCTACTGTTACGCCTAAATGACTGAAACCATTTCCTATAACATATGGTTCTGCATCATAATTATACGTAAGTTCTATTTGTACGGAAGAACCTGGTGAATTTAGGTAGATCAAATCAAATTTATGCTCAGGGAATTCTCTGCGACTGGCTACTTCAAAATCAAAAAGCTCCGTATAAAAATCTAAAGTAGCATCAATATCCCTAACGCGTAAACAAATTTCAACGAGTACTTGGTTCATCACTATCATCCTCCATCATTTTATTGACCTTATCTTATCATAGATACTATATCAGTTCACTTTATGCGATTGCATAAAGTTAGTTATCCTAGAAGTTATCACGCGCGTTACGTAATTCGATAAAGTCTTCCAATGTTTCCGCTTGCAGAAAGAGGTTAATTTCCTTCTCCCTGCCGATTGTTGTCGGAAGCGTTGGCTGTCCTTTCGCACGCAATTCCCGAACTTCTTCCAATGAGTTGGAGATTTTTTTATGATCGGGATGCATTTCGTATGCAAAACGTAAATTAGTTTCGGTATACTCGTGACCCGGATAAACTTGTATATCATCATCCAAGCGCTTAAATTTCTGCAAAGTTTCATATTGAGATTCGTAATCGCCGGTAAAAACCCGACCACATCCTGCTGAAAACAAGGCATCCCCGCAAAAGAGATGATTTCCCATTAAAAAACTGATATGGCCATGCGTATGACCTCCTGATTCGTAGACTTGGAAAGTTTGGCTCAACAAGTTAAAGGAGTCCCCTTCCTTTACAACACTATTCACCAAGTCTTTCGTTTCTTTCGGTCCATAAACAAGACTTTCCGGATGACTCGCTAGAATCTCCCGTACCCCGCCAGTATGATCTTCATGCATATGAGTTAAAAGAATGGCCGCCAAACGAAGCTGCTTTTCTTCCAGGTAATCAAGGACACCTTTCGCTTCTCCTGGATCCACCACCACTACCTCTGTTTCTTCTTGAATGCACCATATATAATTATCAGAAAAGGCGTTGATTGGATGAATAATCACTTTATGATTCCTCCCCTTGTTATATAGTTAATTTGCGGTTTGGAGACGCTTTTCCCCTTCCACCGACAAGTTTTAATTTATCCTGCTATCATAACACAGAGATTATTATTACACATGAAGGATACCACCTCCTCTGTCTGTAATTCAATCAGTTATGACGAAAAACCTTTTTTCTCTTCGAAGTCTTATTTATATAATTGTTTTCGTATTAAAGTCATACTTATTAGAGGGAGGTGAAATGATGAATTTGAAAAAAGGTTGGAGCAAATTTATATGGATAGTTTCAGGGATATTGTTAGTACTACTATTGGGGACTGTCTTTTTATTCATGGAACTTAGAGCATCATTGATACCAGATGAAAAAGAAATGGAAAAGGCAACTGAACAAGCAGAACAATACCTCCAAACAAAATATCCAGAAATGAAATACGAAATTTCAGATGTCTCTTATAATAGTGAACAGAAATCCGGAAATTACGATTATGCTGCAATGGTTATTGATACAGAGACACAAAAATCGTTTATGGTTTATGAAAACAGAAAAACTGGAAAAATGGAAGATGATATATCAATTCAGGAAGAAGAAGAATTCCTTAAACAAGTAAAACCTAAAATTGATAGTTATATAAATCAAAAATTCGGTGAAGCAAAAGGGATATCTCTTACGGCATCTTATGAGGTAGGAGGTATACCTTCGCTTAATATTGGGCTAAATAACAATAAAGAAGAAGTAAGCGAAGAAATGTTTTTATCTTTTATTAATTATCTGCAGAATGAATTGAAAATCGAACATGCACATGTATCGATTATGTATGACAATGAAAATGAATTATGGAATAAAAGCTATTAATAACTTGTTAAAGCCACATTTTATAATCAGATAAATGTAACTTTTACTCATTTTCCCTCTAATTTTAGTGTAGCTAACAAACAAAGCATTGAAATACCCAATGCTTTTTTAAACCAATCATATATAGAGAATAGGAGAAATATTACTAGCTATTCATTCTGAAATAAAGATTGTACCGCTAAAGGGTCACTATGCTGAATAAAGTGTTGTAACTAAACTATAAAAGAACAGTCTACTACGATAGGAGGGGAAGTTAATGAAAAAATCACTTACTTTATTCGTCGCATGGAGTTTCCTAATAGCTGGTTGCGGGCAAGAACAAGCAAATGACACGGAAGATCAGGATAGTACTTCGAAACAACAAGAAGGCATTATTGTTGATATAAGAGAGACTCAAGATGGGCGGAGCCAAATACTAGTTGTACCAAATATCAGTGTAGAAGATATATCTAATAAGAAAGAAGATGAGTTACTAAACCTTGCTCAAGAAAAAGAGGGAGCATATTACGGTTTTGAAACTAGTAAGTACAAAGAATTAGAAGTGGGAGCCCACGTAATTGTTTATTGGAACGGAGCTCAATTAGATTCTGATCCCCCTCAACGTGGAATAGAAAAGATAGATGTAGTTCCAAAATAACTGACTAATATATGGCGGTTTCTCGGCATCATATAGTCCCAACTTTCCTCCGTAATCGGGGGCGTTTACAGAATAATGTTTGAAGTATTCACATAGTTGATCGAAGCGGTTGCCGGCTCTGGGGGGATCAGAGGGACAGGTGAAACACCCCGGCGAAGCGGACGGGTGTGGTTAACCGCCCTCCCATAAGACACGCGTCCGGCTGTAGCGCAGATCAACGAGTTCCAACCGCAATCGCATCCCTTTCAATGTCAAGACACTAATTTTATAAATGTAGTATGAATAGAGGTGAAGTATATGAAATTTCCGAGAAAACTTCTTATCGCTATACTTTCCGCAATCGTATTTTCTTTATCCTTAGCTTTTAACGAATACACCCCCTTAGCGAAACAACAAGCCGACGTTGGGTACTTTCCTTATGACGCATTATTCGTACTCTATTTTCTTTATTCAATACCCATATATATAATTGCTGGGATACCGTATTCGTATTATGTAGATATATATTTTGACAAGTTCACGTTTCGGAATGAAGTTCAAAAATATAGCATGTACTTCCTTATCTATATAGTAGGTGGATTAGTCATTGTAGGGATACTATTACTCACTTCATTATTGATAGATGGAGACATTTCAGGTTTGCTGCTATCTAATATATTCATACTGGGTGTTTTTGCCTCTTTACTATTTTTCCACATTTCATTGCTTTTTAATAAAGTATTAAAAAAACTAGCGAGATAAAAAGAGAGCCTAAACAAACGGCTCTCTTCCCATAATCTACTTCAATTATTCTTCTGATAGTACTGCCGTTGCAACTCTCGCACTTGCTCCGCATACCCTTCTACCGGCCCCACTACTTCGATAGCAGGCACCATTTCTTGAATTGGATAACTCTTTACAGGAGCAGGCGTAGTGACACCCATTTCTTTCTTCCACTGCATTAACTGTTTCGATGAACTCGCATAGACAATTCGTCCCAAACCGACTAAACCATGCGCTGTCGCACACATCGGGCAATGTTCACCTGACGTAAATACTGTCGCTTTCGCTCTGTCTTCTGCGTCCATATGATCTGCCGCCCATCGCGCTAAAGCAAATTCCGGATGCTGCGTCGGGTCGCCACCACTTGTACGATTATGGTCTTCAGCTAACACTTCACCACTTGCCGAAACCAACACCGAACCAAATGGCTGATCTCCTTTACGTAGTGCCATTTCTGCTAATTCGACAGATCGTTGTACATGCTTTAATTCGCTTTCTTGTAACATGAATGAATCCCTCCTTATTCTTCACTTCCCTTTATAGCACTTCTTTTAACATACTTACATCGTTATGTTTACCATTCTTTCATCTACTAGGTATCAATCATCATATTCCTACTTATGTAGTTTACATAGAAAGTAGACGGGTACAAAATAAACACAACGCAAAAAGGATGTGATGGTATGAAAGCAGTAACATTTCAAGGAAAGAAGTCGATGGTCACTAAAGAAGTGAAAGCTCCGAGTATCCAAGAAACTAGTGATGTAATCGTACGCATTACGACAAGTGGTATTTGTGGATCGGATTTGCATCTGTATCATGGCGGGATTGTGCCCGAGCAAGATTATGTAGTGGGTCATGAACCGATGGGAATTGTCGAAGAAGTAGGTTCTGAAGTGAAAACCGTAAAGAAAGGCGACCGGGTCGTCATTCCGTTTAATATAGGGTGCGGTGAATGTTTCTTTTGCCAACATGAAATGGAAAGTCAATGTGATGAATCCAATCCACATGGAGAAGTTGGAGGACTATTCGGATTTGCTGAGCCAAATGGAAACTTCCCAGGTGGCCAAGCCGAATATTTACGTGTTCCATATGCGGACTTCACGTCATTTAAAGTTCCAGAAAATAGCGAGCTAGATGACGAGCATCTCGCTTTACTATCTGATGTCATTCCTACAGCCTATTGGAGTGTCCTTCATAGCGGCTTGAAAAAGGGCGATACAGCCATTATTTTAGGTTCCGGTCCAATTGGATTAATGGCACAAAAATTTGCATGGATGCAAGGTGCCAAACGAGTCATTTCGGTAGACCATGTCGATTATCGCTTGAAGCATGCGGAAAAGACTAATAAAGTAGAAACCTATAATTTTAAAGAACATGACGATATTGGCAAATTATTGCATGAAGAAACGAAAGGCGGCGCAGACGTCGTCATTGATGGTGTAGGTATGGATGGAACAGTGCAACCAGGTGAAACATTTGGGTCCAGTGGAGATAACCAATTCGGAACGATCAGCCCGATTATCACCGCCTCACAAGTCGTACGGAAGTTCGGTACGGTGCAATTAACGGGTGTTTATGCGACGGATGCGAACAATTTCCCACTTGGCGATTTCTTCACACGCAACGTTTCCTTAAAAATGGGACAAGCACCCGTTATTCACTTAATGCCTGAGCTATATAAAAAAATCGAAGCAAAAGAATTCGATCCGACAGATATTATTACCCACAAAGTAAAATTGGAAGACGCTGCAGATGCATATGCCATTTTTGATAAGAAAGAAGACGGTTGTATCAAAGTACTTATCCAACCGTAAACTATAAAAACGCGATGGTTGGTTCATCGCGTTTTTAAGTATAAATAATAGGCTATTCACTAACAGCTTTATATATATTTGATTGAAGATCCCCACTCACCTACCTTTCTTCAAAGCCCCATATTCTTCGCGATAATCACTTTCATAATTTCATTAGTACCAACATAAATCGAATTGACCGCTACATCCCGATATCTTCGTCCTGAAGCGACTTGGCTGCAATATCTTCCATCGTAGTGGCATGATATCCCTTTTCCGCAATAACACTCATTGCAGATTCTTGGATCTCTTCCTTTTTCTTTTCTACTTTCTTCTCTTTATTACAGGTGCCAGGTCCCTAAACAATTCTGAATTGTGCCTAAGTTGTGTGTGGACCTGGTACCTAAACATGGTAAGATATCTATAGATAGTGAAGGAAACAGGGGATTAAAAGGGGGGATATGAATGCAAGGATACATTGCTGTAACAACAATCACCATATTCATCATACTGGTGATTATTCGGTCAATCCAGTTAAAGAAATTCGGTATTAAAGTATTTAAATTCGGCAAAATGGACAAAAAAGATTTCATCATACCGCCCTTTGCTTTGCTTTTATTATATGTAATTATTTCAAACGTCTTCCATTTCCCAAGGCTAGGAACAGAGCTATTTTACTATGAAGTGGTCAGTTGGATTGGTGTGGTTTTATGCTTCGGTGGGCTCTTGTTATTCGTTTACAGTTTACTTTCATTTGGCAAAAGCTTTAGAGTTGGCATAGATGAAGAGAATCCAGGTTCTTTGATTACTACTGGCGCTTTTTCCATCAGTCGAAATCCAATATTTACTGCTTTTGGGATGGTCTTATTGGGTGAGTTCCTCATTTATCCGAATTGGATTGTATTAGTATATTTGATCTTAGGTTTTTGGTTATTTAATCGACAAGTTCTACTCGAAGAACAATCTTTAGTAAAAATTTACGGCGAGGCGTATACACAATATTGCCAACATGTTCGTCGATACATATAACTGGTACCACGAAAAGGAGCGTGTAAAATGAATAAATTTCAAAAACGCACTGTTTATATTTCAATTGTCGCACTTGCTTTCTTCTTAGCATTGTCTTTACTGACAAAGAATTGGGGGTTCTTTTTATGGAGTTTAATACCTATTTTTATAGTATTGATGACTACGTTTTCCACAAAGTTCAATAAAAGAAATGATGGAAAATAAATAATTTGGTATCCATTAATAAAGCACCAGATCCTCAAACAATTTAGCATTGTCAAGAATCTAGCGCCTATCAAAAATCTGCAGCGAAGCTAGTTTTAAGTACTTGGTCGTGACACAATCCTGAATGATTCAAGAATTGTGTGTTTACCGTGTACTCAAATTCTCTCTTACTTAAAATTCGTATAAAACTCTTCTGGCACTACTTGTAAATCAATTCCCCAAAGCAGAGGTAATAGGAAGTAGGCAGCCAATACAATCAGTATGAGTACAAACACATTAATGATGAATCCGACTCGTACCATTTCTCCTAAACGGAGCTTATTCGTTCCGAAAATGATAGCGTTAGGAGGTGTGCCGACCGGTAACATGAAAGCACAGTTTGCAGCCATAGCAGCTGGTACCATCAAAGCATATGGATGTATATGCATAGATAGTGCAAGTGCTGCCAATACAGGAAGAATCATTGTTGCTGTTGCCGTATTAGATGTAAACTCCGTCAATGCCAGCACCAGTAAAGAGGAAGCAGTAATAATAGTGATTATATGGAACCCATCCAAAGCTGTCAGTTGTGATCCAATCCATTCAGAAAGTCCCGTTTCTCGAAAACCTGCTGCAATGGCAAGTCCTCCTCCAAATAATAGCAATACTCCCCATGGAATTTCTTTTGAATCTTCCCATGCTAGAATTCGTTTGCCGATTTTCTTGGAAGTGGGTATAGCAAACAGCAATGCCGCTGCTACTACCGCAATCATGCCGTCTTTTAAACCTGGAAGAATGTTAATCCAAAGAAATTCACGTGTGATCCACATAAACGCTGCAAAAGCGAAGACTGCACTCACCGCTTTTTCTTCAAACGATGTCTTCCCTAATGCCTTTCGTTCTTCGGTAATTACTTCTTTTCCACCGGGAAGACCTTTGATATTCATCTTAAATGCAAAGCGCCCAAGATAAATCCAAGTAGAAAACAAAAGTACTATGACAATCGGTACTGCGACGAGCATCCAGCCCGCAAAGGAAATCTCAACATCGAATAATTCCTTAACTTGTGCCGCTAGAATAATATTGGGCGGTGTACCTATAAGCGTCCCGAGCCCGCCAATCGTTCCCGCATAACCAATTCCGAAAATAAGTGCCTTTTCAAACTTCGGCAATTCCTTTTCTTCCGGAGTGCCTTTTAACGCAGCAGCTACCTGGGCTGTAATCGCCAATCCCATAGGAATCATCATCATAACCGCTGCTGTATTCGAAACCCACATAGATAGGAATGCTGTAGCTATCATGAAACCGAGCAAGATTCTTTGGGTCCCTGTACCAATGAAAGCGATAATGGCCAATGCCAGCCGTTTATGCAAGTTCCATTTCTCCATTGCTGTAGCAATGAAAAAACCACCTAAAAACAAGTAAATAATGTCATTGCCGTAGGAAGACGTTACCACATCGGCTTCCATAGCACCTGTCACTGGTAATAGAAAAATGGGAAGCAGCGATGTGACCGGGATTGGAATCGCTTCCGTAACCCACCATGTCGCTACCCACAGTGTCACAGCCAGTACTGATTTAGCTTCTGGATTCATCCCTTCAGGAGATAAAAAGAACATCATAATGATAAATAAAAGCGGACCCAGAATGAGACCTACCAATTGGACGGTAGAATAGGACGAACTTTTACCTGAGTTCTGATTAGGGGGTTGGGGTGAAATCTGTTCCCTTTCTGCAGCTTCATGATGATTTGCTGCCGTTAGATTTTTCTTATACGAAAAGAAATTTAGTAAATCTTTTGCCTGGTCATGTGAACGCCATAATTTCTGCCAGGTAGTTGATGCGACTTCCTTCATTGTCATCCCTCCGAAAACGCTTTCTTATTAGTTCAACTATAAGAGGGACTATTCAGAAATTATATATTATGTAATCAAACAAATACTTTTGTAACTAAAATAAGCAACTCAAGCAGTTGCTTATTTCTGTCGCCAAACTGCCCGGAAGCTTATTAATACACCATGTATATTAATTTTTAAGCAACGACTGAAGGATATCTGCTTTTTCAGGGAACAGTTGGTAATTTGTTAACGGACGACCTGTTCCTTGATAAACTATATGGCTATCGATTAGTTTATGTTCAACCAGATAGTGTAAATACTTTCGTGTGGATACACTTGAAATCCCGACATCTTCTGCGAGTTCTGCTGTAGAAAATATAGTTCCTTGCCTTCCAATGATCTGCTTCGCAATACGTGTGAATGTCGTTTTCGTTAGTCCTTTTGGCAATTCAATTGCTTCACTTTTTTTTCTATCTATCGTCTGAAGTAAATTATCAATTTCATCCTGACTGATTTTCTCATGCTGATTCATCAAATGATATTGCTTTTTAAATTGCAACAAAGCGTTTTGAAAGCGTTCAAAAGTAAATGGTTTTATAAGATAATCAACCGCTCCATAGCGAAGCGCTTGTTGCACAGACTCTTTATCATTGGCAGCTGTAATTAGAATAACATCTAGCGAGTCGCCCTCTTTTCGAAGCTCCTTTAACAGATCTAGTCCGGTGGGTCCTTTCATATAGACATCAAGTAAAATGAGATCCACTTTTGACAACTCAAGAAACTTCCGACCTTCTGCTACATTTTTTGCAAAACCAGCAACCATGAAACCTGGAATACTTTCCAAATAAATTCCGTTGAATTTCGCTACCATTGGATCATCTTCTATAATTAATACTTGTATCATGATTCTTCACCTTTGTATGGAACACTTACAATAAATTGTGTGCCTTTTCCTTTCGTAGAAGATATAGTCCAAATGCCATCCAATTCATCCAATGCAATTTTAGCTAGATACAGCCCATAACCGCGTCCTTCACCTTTTGAAGACATCCCCTGTTCAAATACTTCTTCAATATTCTCTACGAGGATTCCAGGTCCATTATCATATACGCTGAATTCTAATCGGGACTCTTCATAATTAAGTGTCAATTGTAACTCGCCATCGACACGATCACTCACTGCTTCACAAGCATTGTCTATTAAGTTTCCTAGTATCGTAATAATCTTATCCATATGCTCAACCTTTTTTAACGGAGGTAGCGGATGATCTCCATGTAACTTAATCTTTATCCCTGAGTCGCGTAATTCGCTTAACTTACTCATTAAATAGCCTGCAATGACGGGATCTTTGACTAGTCTTGAAACGATGCCTGTTTCCGTTTGGTAAGCATCTGAAATATAGGCGGTATACATTTTTAACTCATCATAGGATTTCGTATGAACCATCGCCATGATAATATGCAGTTTATTCATAAACTCATGCGTTTGATACCTCAGCGTTTCAGCGTATACCCTAGCCCCAGATAGCTGTTCCACCAGCGAGGTTAATTCGGATTTATCACGAAATATAGCAAGCGCTCCAACTAAGCTATCGTTAGAAATGACAGGTACTTGGGTAACCACGACATCCAGTCCATTTAATTTAAGCTCTTGATCATACTGAGGTTTTTTATGTTCGAGCATCTGCTGAAGTGGTAGCGAAGGAATAAAGGACTGAATAGGCTTTCCAACGGGGTTACCTCCCACGCCTGCATTACGGAAAAGCGTGATTGCTGCTTGATTCACTAAGACAATTTCTGCCTTGTCATTAATGGCGACAATCCCATCGCTGACCGCTTCAAGCATCGACTCCCTTTCACGAAGTTGTTGAGCGATTTCCCTTGGTTCAAGTCCAAATAAAGTACGCTTCACTTTTTTCGCTAATAAAATGGCGCCAAATAAGCCAATCAATAAACCAAAGCCAATCCCGATAAAGCTCGCATTAATACTAGCTAAAACACTAGTGCGGACATTATCCATCATAATACCAACAGCAACCACACCTATAATTTGGCCTTCAGACATGATCGGTACAAACGCTCTCATTGACTTACCTAATGTTCCTGTAGCCATAGACGTGTACTGCTCTCCCGCAAATGCCTTGTCTTCGTCACCACCTACAAAGTATTGGCCGATGCGCTCAGCTACTGGATGGGACAGGCGGATACGTTCATTATTCATTACTACGATGTATTCAACTTGTGTGTCGTTTTGCACAGATTTAGTGAACGTCTGGATATCTTCAATTGGTCCTTTTCCCGTCAATCCATCAATCACTGACTGCGCATGACTGATAGTAACGGCAATATTCATCGCCTTTTCCGATTGAGATATCCTTGCTTGATCAGCTGCATTGCTACCAATTAAATAACCGGCTACTGACAGAGAAACAAGAACAACCATACACACCAAAGCCGTTAACCATACTTGCATACTAATCGGCTTTTTATTTAGTTTTTTCATTTTTTCACCTATGGATTGTTTAAATTAAGTTCTACTATTGTAATCATATAGCAAAAAGAGAAGCGTGTGTAGCGCTTCTCTTAAGTGAGTACCAAATACTAACACAATTCTGAATTGCTCTTAAGTTGTGTCGGGACCTCAAAACTCCCGATTCCACAAAGGCAAAAACCATTTAACCCCGCGCCGATTAACAGGAAGAATTTTCATATCCGCAAGCATATGACTAACATACCCAGCAAGCCCTGCAGCAACCAGACCGTCGATCGGCCACTGCATATACAAATGCTTCAAAATATACGCATAAAAGACAATCCCTATAATAGAATGCGTATACGATCTATGTGGCAAGAACGACGCAATAATAATATAACTACCAGCGAGTAAAATACCTAGCGACTGGTCAAGGACAAAACCGAGAAGCATGACGAGGATACCGGTAATGGTGAGCATCCGTCGCTGTGTGATGAGTCGCGACACAATGAGCAACAGAAGTCCGATACCTCCATACAGATAAATATCTTGGCTCAGTCCTTCTGTAAATACTTGATAGATGAGCGTCAGCAGAATAACGATGCCAGCAGTTTCCATAAGCCATTTGCTAACTTTCTTACTAAGTGTGATGCTGTTGCTCGCGAGTCCGTTCGTATCGAGATCCGGAACGACTCCGGATATTCCGCCAACTGCCGCGCCAATCAACGCAGTCTGGATGTCCGGCTGCACAGCGTATCCCGCAATGGCGCCGACCGCTGTGCCGATAAATAAATGTGAAGTGCCTTTCATATGTAAACCTCTCTAGCTGTATAGTGTACGGTCGAATTCAGAACGTATATTCGTTCCGTCTTTTCTAGTATAACGATTGATAGCTGAAATGGTAAACATTCTGCTACGTCAGGAATACAGTAGCCCTTGATCCCTCCGTTTCTATGCAGCAAACTCCCTGCACACAATCAAAAAACGACTGGACACTAGCCCAGTCGTTTCAAGTTCACTTAGAAGAAATACAAACCGATACTAATAATAACCCCACTCACTAACAGTATGAAAAGACAGAAGCCCATAATATCCTTTGCGCGAAGTCCCGCAATGGCGAGTGCCGGCAAAGCCCAGAACGGTTGAATCATGTTGGTCCATGCATCGCCCCACGCAATAGCCATAGCTGTTTTTGAATAGCTAACGCCAAGTGTTTGCGCGGCATCGAGCATGATAGGAGCTTGCACTGCCCACTGACCGCCACCCGATGGTACAAAAAAGTTCACTAGGCCCGCCGCATAGAACGTAAACAATGGAAACGTACTTGCCGTCGAAATGGAAACAAACCATTCGGACATGACGCCAGCAAGTCCTGAAGCAACCATCATGCCCATAATTCCTGCATAGAACGGGAATTGGATGATGATGCCACCGGCTGTTTTAACTGCAGTTGTAACCGCGGCAAGAAAACGTTTCGGTGTCCCGTGGAAAATAATGCCGAGTACTAGGAAAATAAAATTCACAATGTTTAAGTTTAAATCGAATCCTTTGGTTAGGAAATGCTGAATGAGATAAATGAGACCGAGTGCGCCGATCAGCATGGAAATACTTACACTGTTTTCCAGTCTGCTAGCCGGCGTGTTATCTGTACTTTTCTCCACTTCAATATGTTCTTCTAATAGTTTCGGATCGACAGTAACGGTATCTTCAGGCTTTGGCATCATAAAACGATTCAAAATCGGAATGGCAATGAGTAGCGCCACGACAATAATCATATTATACGTTGAAAAGATTGTTTCAGATGTGCGAACGACACCCATTATGTCAGCGAATGGATGATCTGCAGTCGCGATCGAAAGTGGAATGGTTCCACCTAAACCACCATGCCAAATAATCATACCGGAATAAGCACTTGCAATTAAAAGACGGTAGTCAACATTGGGTACTTTCTTTGCAATTTCCTTCGCGAAAAGGGCACCAATGACCAGACCGAACCCCCAGTTAATCCAACAAGCGATCAGTGCGACAACGGAAACAAGTATAATTGCGGAGCCAGGCGATTTTGCAACCCCTGCCAGCGTGCTCAATAGTTTCTTGAATATAGGGCTAATGGCCAAAACGTATCCTGCAACTAGCACGATCACCATTTGCATCGTGAACGATAACAGTCCCCAGAAGCCATCTCCCCAATGAACAATCATGTCGAGTGGACCCGAATCGGTGAATCCAAGACCGAGCGCGAATACAACCAGCGTTAAAATGGCAACGAAAATATACGGGTCTGGTAAATACCGCTCCATTAATGTGTTAGACCATCTAGTTAACAGTTTCATACTAACCCTCCTATATCCTTAATTTCCATACAGATTTTTCTGTTAACTCAGTCTATATCCATTGAACTTATAAGTCTATCATTTCATCTAGTAATCGGTTAATCCCGATTGAAAGCGATGCTGACTTCTTATCTCTATACCCACTGCGCAAGAACATGCTCTGAACTCAACTTGACGCAAGTATCCTGTATGTTTTTTTATACTTCCGGGTAATTTCTTCACAGTCTGTTTTACTAGAGTCACGCTATAGCAAATAGAGAAGCATACATAATGCCTCTCCTAAGCCAATTTTGTGATGACTTGGCACTTTATCTTGTCGCACAGCTCCATACCACTAGTTCCCTTTGCAATGAAGGGCTGCGATATAACCGAATGTCATTCCAGGTCCGATTGTCGCACCAGGTCCCGGGTAGGATTCTCCCATGACGGCAGCTGAGCAATTGCCGCATGCATACAGTCCTTTGATTGGCGTGCCATCCTCTTTCAATACGCGGGCTTGAGTATCCATGACGACTCCGCCTTTTGTTCCAATATCACCGGGATATATTTTTAATCCGTAGAATGGCCCTTTGTTCAGCTCATCTAAGTTGGGATTTTTCAGCGTAGGATCGCCGTAATACAGATCATGCTGGGTTTCACCTCTATGGAAATCCAAATCCTTTCCTGTCTCCGCAAAGCCATTGAACCGATCCACTGTCTTCACGAGATTTCCATTCGGTATCGCTAATTTCTCTTCCAATCCTGCAATCGTGTCGCTTTTTAGAACCACACCGTGTTCATAATAGGCTTTAGGAAAATCCTGTCCCGGAAACAATCCCGCAAATAAATGCCGTTTCTTCGCCTTATGATCGAGGATGATCCATGAATGAATGGCCTTTCCGTCGGTTCTGTCATTGTGTGCATACATCGTATCCACAAATTCGTGATATGGCGTCGGCTCATTGATATAGCGGTTCCCGTCTTGATCTGTGATAATCATCGATGGAATTGCCCGGTCAGCCACTAAGAAGAAAGGCATTCCTGTATGATCAATGATAGACGGCGCTCCCCAAACTTTGTCCATGAAGCCGAATTTCGCGCCAAGCTTCTCGGCCGGATCCAATAAATCTCCCGTTTGTCCTGGTGGAGAGGATGTCCAATTTTTATCCGTCGGAGCCGGAAGATACTTCTCACGATACGATTGCTTCTGAGAGAAACCACCAGACGCGAAAATGACTCCTTTCGATGCCTTCACACGCGCTTCCTTGCCATCTTTCATAATCGTAATACCGACAATTAAATCGTCTTCAATAATAAAATCGATGAACGGGCTATCTAGCCAAAGCTCGCCACCCAATTCTTTGTACGTCAACGCGAGTCTACCGATCAACGCTTGGCCCAAAGCTGAATAGTTGGCTCTAAAAATCAAGTGCTTGACTAGACGCCAACCGAGCGTCAGACTTCTCGTCTTTCCTTTCCATGTTCTAGTAATCATATTAATATGACGGAAATCTTGACCTGTCATGACAAATCCTTTCGTATCCATCGCGGGCGGCTTCATCCGCTCTCTCCAATCGCCTAGCTGATTAAGATTAAAGACCGTGGGCTCAATGGAACGCCCTTCTCCCTTTCCGCCTGCCAAATGAGGATAGTAGTCCGAGTAGTCTTTTGCATACGTAAACCGCATATGCTCGGAAGTTTCATGGAGATAGTCAAGCATCTCGATTCCTTTATTCAAATAGGTCTCTTTCATCTCGTCCGAAGTGTTGTCGCCGACCGTCGCGCCCAAATACGTCATGGCCTCTTGAAAACTGTCCTTTACTCCCCCTTCGACCAAATAGCGGTTGTTCGGAATCCATATCCCGCCTCCCGAAAGTGCCGACGCCCCTCCGAATCGTGATTCCTTTTCAATTAGGATCGTCTTCAAGCCCTCTTTCTTTCCTGTGATCGCGGCCGTAAACCCAGATGCTCCAGAACCGACTACAATTACATCATATTCGTAATCCCACTTCATAAAAATCCCCCTTTGTTTATGACTTCCCATGCTTATATGTAGGCAACTCCACCGGTCTAGTAATCTAGTCGCCTTTAAGCTTGCATGTAAATTATATGCATGCTTACAGCTTACTAGTATGTATTATTGTAAATAAAAGGTAGGAACTGCTCAACCATTGTAAATTGGTTGAGAAAGCGCTACTTTTGAATCATTTATTGAAATATCTATGCAAATCTCCACATAGCAGATGGCCAGACTACTTACATTCATAGTACATCTTGACCGTTGACAATATATAGAATTCTCTGTAAATTATTACTAGCAAGATATTTTTTCCAGGAAAGGAGAAAATGGATAAAAAGCAGAAACTTACTTACATATATGGAAAAGAGGATGGATTATGGCTAACAAACTGATGATCACCACCACGCTTGTACTCGCTAGTGTAATTCTACTAGGTCTTTCTGCAAAAACTTTACCGAAGAAATTGGACCCCCTTGCTCCCGACACCATCTACCATAACGGAACTGTCTTGACGATGGACAGCGATGAATCTTCGGCTGAAGCCATCGCTGTAAAAAACGGCAAAGTCATTGCAGTCGGTACTGACAAAGAGATGAGTCAATTGCAAGGACGGGATACCGTCATGAAAGACTTAAAAGGAAAAACGATACTTCCCGGATTTTATGATACGCATAGTCATTTCCCAGCTTCCGGATTACATGACATCGTCTTTGCTGATTTGAACAGCCCACCCGTCGGCGAGATTACTAGCATCGCAGATTTGATTGATGTTATGAAAGAGTGGGGGAAAGATGCTGCAGAAGGTGAATGGATACAAGGTCAAGGTTATGATCAAACGCTTATGAAAGAAGGAAGACATCCGACACGCGAGGATTTGGATAAGATTTCAACTACGCATCCCATCCACATCATGCATTCATCCGGCCATTTAGCTGTCGTAAATTCGAAAGCATTACAATTGGCAGGAATTACGAAAGAAACAGCCGACCCTAAAGGCGGCACGATAGTCAGAGATCCGAAAACAGGAGAACCGAATGGAATTTTAGAGGAGCATGCGACGGATCTAGTGAGCAAGATCATTCCTCCTATTACACAAGAACAAAATGAAAGCGCTACAATTCATGCCGTGGAACAATATGCCTCAGCAGGTGTGACGACTTCCATTATTGCAGGTGTAGATAAAGCCGCTATGAGAAACCTTCAAAATCTTATAGAACGCAATGTAATTCCTATTCGAATCACCGCCATGGGAGCTGGCTGGGGTGGAATGATATCGCCTGGTGAAGAAGGTGGATTCACGACAGGATTCGGTAGCGACAGGTTCAAACTAGGACCAGTAAAAATTTCTTATGATGGCTCTATCCAAGGGTACACGGGGTATTTAACAGAACCCTATCATAAGACACCTGCTAATGACCCTGATTATAAAGGGTATCCTGGAATGGATAAAGAAGTACTGATCGAACGCGTAAAAACTCTCCATCAAGCTGGATACCAAATTGCAGTTCACGGAAATGGCGATGCGGCCATTGACGATATTATTGAAGCATACCGGATCGCTCAAGAAGAATTTCCGCGCCCTGATGCCCGCCATAGAATCGAACATGCACAAATGGTTAGAGAAGATCAGCTGGATTCCATGAAAGAACTCGGGATCACCCCATCCTACTTCGTCTCCCACACGTATTATTGGGGTGATCAGCATCGAGACACATTTATGGGCCCAGAGCGCGCTTCTAGAATGAGCCCTCTCCAATCGACAATTGACAGAGACATCAAGTTTTCTATCCATTTAGATACATTCGTTGTGCCGATGTCTCCGCTACAGGCTATTTGGTCAGCAGTAAACAGGACATCAAGAAGTGGTGAAATCATTGGTCCTGAACAACGAATCACGCCTATGCAAGCACTCAAGTCCGTAACAAGCGATGCGGCTTGGCAAAACTTCGAAGAACAGAAGAAAGGTTCAATCGAAGTCGGAAAACTAGCAGATTTCGTGATTTTGGATGAAAATCCACTAACGGTCAAGCCTGAAAAAATCAAGGATATCCGTGTACATGAAACGATAGTCAATGATCAGATCATTTTCCCCGTCTCGACTAGCAGTAGTAAGTAACTCAAATAAGGGAAAAGCTTTTTGAAGCTTTTCCCTTATTGCTTTTCCTCACCTTCTAAAAGGTAGATCACATTTGCCAGCTGTGCTACATCCATTCAACATGGTTTTAACATTTTATTGGCACGTAGTATACTTCGCTTAGTTAGACATTAAACTATATAGTTGATTCAACTTTAATTAGGGCGTATATTGGCCTTGTACAAATTAATAAATACTGACATAAAAGGAGTGTTTTCATGATAGGAATTATGGAAGGTAAAGCAGGATTAGTTACAGCATCGGGGTCAGGAATAGGTAGAGCAACTGCAGTCGCATTGGCAAAAGCGGGTGCGAAAGTCATGATTTCAGATGTGAGTGAAGAAACAGGGCACGAAACTGTACAAATTATTAAAGACCTTGGCGGTGAAGCAGCCTTTTTCAAATGTGACGTAAGTGACGAGGAGCAAGTAATTCAACTCGTCAATAAAACGGTTGAAACATTTGGCAAGCTCGACTTTGCCCATAACAATGCGGGCATTAACAAAGGGCAAAAGCCAATTGGTGAATTGGATTCAAAAGACTGGGATATTACATTGAAAGTCAATTTGTACGGCACATTTTACTGCATCAAGCATGAAGTAAATGCTATGCTGAAAACTGGCGGTGGTGCAATCGTCAACACATCATCAGGTTCGGGTCTTCAAGGCTCTCCAAATATGGCACCATATACTGCATCCAAACATGCTATTACCGGTTTAACTAAGTCAGTTGCATTGGAATACGGTCAAAAAGGAATTACGATTAACTCAATCGCTCCAGGTGCTACGATTACACCAGCGATTGAAAACTGGTCTAAAACTTCCACTGCACAATACGAGGCAGTACTTGCATCCCTTCCAGCTGGAAGAATGTCTACCGCAGAAGAACAAGCAAATGCCGTCGTATTCCTATGCTCAGACCTTGCAAGATCCATTAGTGGTGTAACACTTGCAGTAGATGGCGGATATACCGCGGGTAATATGCAACAGTAATTTATATAAATTATAGAAAAAGTGGATCAGGTAGGAAACCTGGTCCACTCTTTTTATTGTTTGGCACTTACCTGAGATTACAGACTCGGTATGCTGTGAACTAAACTCCATGAATTACTATCCGTCAATTCATTCATTTTCACTTCAATATCTCCGCCTAAATAAAGTGTTTCGCCTTGTACTGCGATAACCATCGCCTGTAGAGGGGGAACACTGTTGTTAGATTGGTAGACATCACCTACTTTAGGTATATGCGCTTCAGGTGTGAGGATTTCCAACTGTTCGTTTCCATGTTCAGTTATATAATTGACATCTGGTACTTCCAAATCAATAATATTCGCGCCTTCCTTAAACCCAGGGATCATCACCCAATATTCATTATGTTTAATTCCATTGGATTTATTGCTGATGACGCCGTTTCGTTCAATGGAAGACACCATTTCAATCGCGTGGAGATAGTGATAATCTAAAGAATCTGGCTGAGGGTTGATGATTAAAATATAATCGCCTACTTTAGCCTTCTCATCTTTATGCAATGTATACCGTTTATGATTCACTACAAAACTGTCCATATGTTTTGGTTTATACAAAGTAATTTCTTTAGCCGTTGCCAGTTGTTGTTCAAAATCTTCTAGTCGAACCAAGTGAACCGACTGCTTAAAAAAAGCTTTCACAGAGTAGACTTGATGCAGCTTATTTTGGTAATACACAAATTGGCCTTTTCTAACATTTAAAAGATTCAATGGAATTCACACCTTCTTAAGTATTTTCTGATGGCAACTATCTTTTCTTCAGAATATAAACACATCATAACAATAATTATGGATTTACGATATTAAATCGGATCGTTTATAACATATTTCCCTAACGATTGTGTTAGATGAATACAAAAAACTCCAAGCAATAAATGCTGAGAGTTCTCCACGTATGCATATGATCCGTGCCAGTACCATTCAAAATAGTTCTCGAGTTATACGAGCACTTAATTTCACTTATTCATCTGCTTGTTTTTGCTTTTTTTCCAAATACGCCGTACGTATTTTTTCAAGATGCTTCTTTTTATCAAATTGCGCTGGCTTGTTCTTTTCATGATACTTCGCTACAGACGCCTTGCCTTTGCTATCCAATTGATACTTTCCCATATGATTCACCTACTATTCTTGTCGTCTTGAGAGAACATCTATTCAACTTATACATGTTACCTTATTTTACCAAACAGACCTTCTTACTTTATTAGTATACCCTAAATCTTACGGATAATAGTAAAAAATAAATAATGTATGTGAATGAATTGTATATGGACGTGACACCTACTTTACTACTGGCTCCATCACCGTCAACGTTCGATTCACCGTATCCATCCGAACATTCGCCCCAATAGGAACTGTGGCTTTATAGAAACTATGTGCGCTGGCTAGGTTGGTCAATAAAGGTTTGCCTAGTGGAACTAGAAATTCATTGATCAAATCTTCGTAGCTTTTCCCGTAGGCAGATTGACAGTTCGTGCATTGTCCCATAATGATGCCTACACAATCATCAAATTTCCCTGCCATCGCCAAGTGATTTAAGTATCGATACACCGTATTGACCGGCTCGTGCGTTTCTTCCAACAGAAGAATTCGGCCTTCTGTATTAATCTCAAACGATGTGCCTAATGTGCCCACGAATGACGTGAGATTCCCGCCTACAATCGGTCCTGTAACGTTTCCTGGAACTAATCCAATCAACGGAACTTCAGGCGGGTTCATAATCTGCCAAGGCGCCTTAACATTTGATGTCGCTGTAAAGAATTGATTGAAATTATATGAAGGCGTTCCTGGACTAAAGTCTAACAATAACAAACTTTGAAAACTGATCAGATCAGCATATTCAAACAATACATTTAATAAAATCGTAATGTCGCTATATCCCGAAACAATTTTAGGATTTTGCTTAATGACGTTGAAATCAAGATATGGTAAAATCCCTGCCACCCCGACTCCACCGCGAGTAGGTAAAATCCATTTCACTTCTGGATTTTTAAACATCTTCATTAAATCCGAAGCCCTTTGCCGAGGAGTCGCTGCAAGAAATCCATTAGCGGAATACACATGCTCTCCCACCACGACTTTATATCCCATTCCTTGCAACATCCGAATCCCTTCCGTAATGCGATTAGCCGCCAGCGGACTTCCAAGCGTTACAATGCCTACTGTGTCGCCTCTTTTTAATTGTTGCGGTTTCGTAGTCATGAACTAGTAGCTCCTCTCCCCTAGTCAGTAGCACAAACTTTTTCTTTTGTATTAGCATATGTTTGTGTGGCTTTTTTGGGGACTGGAAACGGTACCAGGGGAACGAAAACGGTTGCGAACGGTACCTGCGAACGGTACCAGGTCCCCACACAACTCTCGTTCAATTCAGAATTGTTTCCGAATTGTGTAGGGACCTGGTACTTAATAAAAAAACTACAGGCAAACCCCATAATCTCGGAGTTCGTCTGCAGTCTGAAACTTTGCATATCAAGGGTGTTGACCGTGCATAGTTATGATTAGATTGTACATCATTAAAAAGTAATGAGATGACTAAGAACTATTGTGAATTACTCGCCTTTTTTCATTTGGGTTTCATTCAATTGTTGCTTGATCAAATCCAACTGCCCCTTTTGTTGCTGAATCATATCTAACTCTTTGTTATATTGCTTTGCATTCATAAACGCGTTTTCAGCTCGCTCGATTGCATTAAATGCATGCTCGATTGCCATCTCTTCTGGATGGGACATCGCTTGTTTTACTGCACGATCTGCTTTATCTACCGAATTACTAAAAAACGTGCCCGGATGATCCTTTTTCCAACTTGGACCAGAATCCTTTGCCATATACTCCGCCTCCCACATATAAAATAAATGATAACAGGCTTAGTATCGCAATTTATAGTGGAAGTATACGCAGAAAGGTTCAATTTTAAAGGTACCAGGTCCGCACACAATTCTAGAACAATTCAGAATTTATCCTTATGTTGGAAACCTGGTATCTGATTTGAGTAATCAATATCACAATGTTGTATTCTCCAATAAAACAGCTATCCCTTGTCCTCCGCCAATACATAGGCTTGCTATGCCATATTTCACATTTCGTTTTTGCATTTCCAATGCAAGTGTGTATGTAATACGCGCACCGCTCGCCCCCACTGGATGCCCAAGTGCTACTGCACCTCCATTGACATTCACTTTTTCTTGATCAATTTCTAATTCTTTTAATACAGCTAACGATTGTGCTGCAAATGCTTCATTAATTTCAAATAAACCGATGTCATCCACAGATAAATTTGCTTTTTTCAATACTTTTCGAATTGCGGGAGCTGGACCAATCCCCATTATTGCCGGATTAACACCCGCCATTGCGTAAGCAGAGATTTTAGCTAGCGAAGATAACTTATGCTCTTTTAAAAAATCTTCTGAGACAAGCACAACTGCTGCAGCACCATCATTAATACCGCTCGCATTTCCTGCTGATACAGTCCCCCCCTCTTTAAATGCAGGCCTTAGTTTCGCTAAGGATTCCAGGGAAATTCCTTCACGAATATGCTCATCCATCATTACCTCAACTGTTCCTTTTCGCGTTTTCACCGATACGGGTACAATTTCTTCTCTAAAACGACCAGATCGATTCGCCTTAGTTGCGCGTTGATGTGAATTATAGGCAAATACATCTTGTTCTTCACGAGAAATACTGTATTTCTCGGCTAAGTTTTCAGCCGTCATTCCCATCCCACAGCCCGCCACTTCATCATATAAAGTACCCCATAACATATCTTCTACGATTGGTGCTTGATTTGGCGAACCAAAACGTGTCCCGCGTAATACTTGAGGTGCTTGGCTCATATTTTCTGTTCCACCTGCAATTGACGCCTGAACATTACCGAGTTCGATTTCCTGTGTTGCAGTTATAATCGCCTGCAAGCCCGAGCCACATAATCGATTCACTGTAAGTGCTGTACTCTCTTCAGATAATCCACTTTTCAACCCAATATGACGGGCTAAATAAGCTGAAGCTGTTGTCGTTTGAATAATATTTCCAAATACAATCTCATCAATTAGTTTTACGTCCACTCCTGAACGTTGCAGCGCCCCCGTTACAGCAGCTATACCAAGATTAATATCTGTCGTATTAGCAAATGCCCCTCCAAAATTACAAAATGCAGTTCTACTACCATTTACAATATACGCTGACATAAACAATTCCTCCTCTATTTACATTCCGCCTGAAACATTCAACGCTTCACCAGTTATTCCTGTAGCTTGATTTGAAGATATAAAGAATACACTGTTTGCAATTTCGTCTGCAGTAATAAAACGCTGCATCGCTTGTTTGGGATATACGATTTCATCCAGTGCATCTGCTTCCGACATACCTTTACTCTCTTCAAGATCTTTTAATTGTTGAATAATCAAAGGTGTTTTTACTGGACCCGGTAGCACAGCATTCACAGTTATTCCATGCATTGCTCCTTCAAGCGCAGCGACACGCGTTAATCCAATAACACCATGTTTTGCTGCCACATATGCTACTTTTTCTGGTGTTGCCATTTCACCATGAACTGATGAAATATTTACAATACGACCGTGTTGCTGCTTTTTCATATAAGGGAATGCATATTTGGTCATTAAGAATGGACCTTTTAACATTACATCTTGCAACATGTCCCATTTATCCTCTGGAAAATCTTCAATTTTAGCTCGGTATTGTATACCAGCATTATTCACAAGAACATGAAGCTCATTTTCTCTACAAATTGTATCAATAGCATGTTGGACAGAAGCGGAATTTGAAACATCTAGCTCAAGGGCTTCGGCTTTTCCTGGATATAACTCAGCTACTGTCTGCGCCACTTCAAACTTTATATCCGCAGCAAATACATAATCTCCTTCTTCAACAAATTTCCTTACCATTGCCGCTCCTAAGCCGCCCCCTGCACCCGTCACTAATATATTACGCATGATCCATCGTCCCCTCTCTTTTGTTGAAAACATTTAGTTGTTGGATTAACGAACGATCACGATCAATTACGTAGTCGTCCAATCCTTTTCCTGGATAGTCAAAAAAGCCTTTTGATGATTTGACGCCTAAATCCCCTCGACTAATTTTGTTTTTAATAACAGAAAACGAGCGTATATCGGATTCTATTTCAGGCTGTAATTGCTCCATTACAATGTCCCAAATATCCAATCCCCCGAAATCCATAATCTTCAGTAATCCGCTTGACGCGAAACGGAAACCGGGTCCTGCAAAAATCGCACATTCTAAATCTGACTCAGAAACTACGCCATCTTCTAATAATGATAATGCTTCACGCGCCAATGCAATTTGGATACGATTGGCTACAAGACCCGGTACTTCCCGATGCACTTCAATCGTCACTTTTCCCATTTCTTTCATAAACGACTCTACTTCATCGTACGTCTCCTGCTTGGTATGAGGGCCTTTTAAAAGTTCTACTAGCGGAATAATATGCGCTGGATTAAAAAAATGTGTTAGCATCACTTTGTCTTTGTGTTTTACTACATGACAAATGATATCTGAAATTCTTAAACTCGAAGTGTTGGAACATAAAATCGTATGTTCCTCGCAAATTGTATCTAGTTGCTTAAAAATCTCTTGTTTCACTTCAAGATTTTCTAATGCAGATTCAATAACTAGATCACAGTCAGCAACATCTTCAATTTTCATCGTACAAGTTAACCGACTTGTAATACTTTCATCCGATTCACTAAAGAGAGTTCCTTCTTCACGAAAAATAGCGAGATACGTTTTTAATTTCCCCCTTGCTACTTGCAAAGTTTCTTCGCATACATCTTGCAATATTACCGACATGCCATTTGTAATAAACTGAAAAGCTATACCGAATCCCATTGTTCCTGCGCCGATAACTCCAATTTTTTTAATCATCTTATTTCCTCCTTCGATGTCAGTATAGTAGAACTGCCATTATTAACATTGGAATACTGGCAATTAAAGGTGCGACAACAGAAACCGCAAAAATATGTTTATAAGCGTCTTTATGTGTTAGTTTTGAAGCTACCAATATTGTAATTACAGCTCCATTATGTGGTAGTGAATCCAGACCTCCCGAGGCAACAGCCATGACCCTGTGCATAGCTTCCGGATTTAATCCTAAATTTAAGTAAGTAGATGATAGCGCTTCCATAGCGATTGCTAAACCACCACTTGAAGATCCAGTAATGCCTGCAAGTGCTGTTGTTGCGACGAATAATGATATAATTGGACTGCCTGGAATTTGAGTCATCGCTTCATTAAATAGACCAAAACCTGCAGTAATTGCGATAACAGAACCATACCCAACATCTGCACTCGTATTCACAATCGGTAATACTGCTAGTACCGCACCTTCATTAAGAGTGTTTTTCTTTATTTCAATATGTTTCCAGAATAGTATAGTAGCCAACACAACCACACCCATTAACGTATAGACAATATCAACTTTGAAGAGATTTAGAACAACAAGTAAAGTAATAGGAGGAATTAAACTAACTACAAAATTGGGTAAAGTACGCCCTTCATAAATATCCTTAATCTCTATAGATCCGCCTTTATCGTGATTTGTCATATTTTCATATGTTTCATTTCGCTGCTCTGAACGTTTTAATGCGAACTTCATATACCAAAGGTTAATCGTAATGACTAATAATGTCGCAATAATCCCTAGTAGTGGTGCTGCCGTAACTGATGTCCCAAGGTACTTTGTTGGAATAATGTTCTGTACGGAAGGTGTTCCCGGCAACATGGTCATCGTGAATGTTCCAATCCCTGTAAAAAAAGGTGCCATAAATAGATGCCATGGAATATCCAATTCTTTGAATAAAGGTTTTGCAATAGGTAATACTGCAAAAATTACCACAAATAGACTTACTCCACCATACGTTAGAAATGCACAAATAATCATAATAGCCACTAACACTCTGAACTTGCTATTTTTTCCAGTTAAACGAAGCAAAAGAGTAGCAATTTGACGAGCTGCACCACTATCATCCATTAGCTTTCCAAACATTGATGCTAATAAGAATATTAGAAAATACTTTTGAACATATCCTATAAAACCAGTCATATAGGTATTTTGGAATGTGTCTAAAATCGAAAATCCATTCGTTACCATCACAAATAAACTAACAACGGGAGCTATAATGATAATACTAAATCCTCTCAAAGCAAGTACGATTAAAAGAACTAATGAAATGACAATTGTAATTAAACTCCACATCTACTCACCCCCTAATAGTTGTTTATTTTTGTTTTAACGGTAAACCTATTCTTCTTTGTAATTCTACAAATTTTAAATCCCCATATATATCGTCTACAAAGATCTCATTCTCGTGAAAGGTAAAGCTTGCGTACTCCGTAACAAATTGATTAACACGCCGTTCGCCACTTGAATCAAGCGTTAGTGATTCAACTAATTTGGGAATACCGTCTTTTGTAAAAAGCGTACTCGCTACAATTACTTTTTTTGCCCCAGCAACCAAATCCATTGCCCCACCTACACCTAAAATCGGCTGATTGGGTACAGACCAGTTTGCAATCTCACCATAGCGGTCAACTTCAAGTGTTCCTAAAATAGCTACATCAATATGTTTCCCCCTAATCATTGCAAACGAGAAAGCGCTATCAAAAAATGATGCCTCCGATGTAATTGAGACAGGTTCTTTCCCAGCATCTATTAGATCGATATCTATATCATCCTCATGTGGTGGTGGCCCCATACCCAACAACCCATTTTCAGTCTGCAAATACACCCTTTTATCCGCTATATATTTAGAAACAAGCGTTGGAATACCTACTCCTAGATTTACTACATCGCCATCTTTCAGCTCTTGTGCAATACGCTTTGCAATCAAGTCACGACTAGTTAACTTCAATATATTCCCCGCCTTTTTTGGTGTATTTACTTTTCACAACATAATCCACAAAGATATGTGGTGTAACGATTTCTTCTGGACTAAGCTCACCAACCTCAACAATCTCATCTACTTCTGCTATAACTATTTCTGCTGCAGTAGCCATAATGGGATTAAAGTTCCTAGCCGTTGTATGGTAAACTAAATTGCCTGCTTTATCTGCTTTTGATGCTTTAATAAGGGCAATATCACCTTTAATCATTTTTTCAAATAAATAACGGACACCATCAATTTCGCGTACTTCCTTCCCTTCAGCTAGCCTCGTTCCAACAGCTGTCGGTGTATAAAAGCCACCAATTCCGGCCCCACCACACCGAATTGCTTCTGCTAATGTTCCTTGAGGTATTAATTCAATCTCCAATTCTCCGACTGACCATGCATTTACTGCTTCTTTGTTTATCGTAAAAAAAGACCCCACTGCTTTTCTAATTTTGCCAGCCTCAAAAACTTTATGCAACCCTTTCCCATAATCCCCTAAGTTATTACTGACTACTTCATAACTTCCCGCTTCAAACTTGGCTATCGCATCCAACACTGTTAAAGGGGTACCAGAAATTCCAAATCCCCCTATCAACAAACGCATACGTTCCTTAAATAATGACTCAAGTTCTTCAGCACATCTTAACTTCTCCACTACACAACACCTCCATAGACTAGACTACAGTCTAATGATATAATGAAGATATCGCAAAAGTCAAACTATTTTCGCAATTACATTAAAAGGGAGATACTTATGGAGAATTTAGAAAAAAAAACAGTACAAGGGGTAAAAACCCAGCTTCATATTATGAATGTAGCACTTGATCTTTTCAAAAGTCTTGGTTACGAAAAGGTTTCAGTAGATCGAATTGTCAAAGAGAGCGGGACTTCTAAAGGGTCTTTTTATCAACACTTCCCTTCCAAATCAAGTATTTTTATGATGCGTTTTATGGAGATGGACGAACATTATGTATATATTTATGAGGAAGTAAAGGAGAAGTACTCTTCAGCCGTAGAGCGCTTGGAAGCCTTTTATCTTGCTGTATTTCGATGTATCGAAAAAGAATTAGGTAAAGATTTAATGCGTGTTATCTACTCGGCAGCAATTATAAGTAATGAACATACTTTTTTTACAAATGAAAAACGGAAATTGTATGTTATCCTTCGACAGATTATTGAAGAAGGAAAAAGAGATAACTCTATTCAAAACATTAGCTCCACAAATGACTTCTTTCAAACTATTATACAAAGTATGATGGGAGCCATTTATTTTTGGGGATTACAATTAGATGACTCAAGTCTCGAGGATATGGGGAAACCACTTATCAAGCATCTTGTTACGGGTCTACATTAATGTATATGCATGTAGTGCAAAAAATAAATGGTGCCAAGTCCATGCAAACCTCTAAGTAGATTTAGCAATAATTCTGATTTGTGTGGGTACCGGGCACCTTAAAACACAAAAAACTCCGCCAGTTTGCATAAACCTGCGGAGTCTTTTTTAGAGTATTTGGATGCATAGTTTTGTACACAACTATCTGTGAAATCAGTCCCCTACGATATCTAAACACCACGTGAAATTTTCCCACGCCGAATACCAGCCGGTGAAAAGTTCGTGCGAATCATCCCAACGAACTTCAAATTTCTTTTGACCGTCAACCTCTACTAAATACAGCGCCAATGTAGAATCTTCCTTAGCGACCGCCAACTTCATGCCGTTTTGAAGTTCTTCTTCAGTGAATGGCACATCAGACACCGATCGCAACTGTGCTTGCTCGAATACTTGCTTATTACTAATTCTATATTTCATAAAGACCCTCCACTAAAACATTTATTCATATGCACACTCGTACCTCTACAGTATTTTATAAGAGTACAGAAGTATATTTTATACGTATTTACTCGTGAAATCAAATACAAAAGGTACCAGGTCCACACACAATTCCAGAACAATTCAGAATCGTTTCTGATTTGTGCTGGGACCTGGCACCTAATCGATTCTTGAACAAACTTTACTAATATGTTGAGATATTATCTCAGACGACTTTCTTAATTTATTAAGGAGTGACGTCTATTTTTAAATCCTAATTTCAAAATCTTTTAGAAATCAGGATTTGCTTTTAATTACATACAGGAGGTACTTATGCTTAAGTTTGAAAACGTTACCAAAGTGTACGAAGGTGGATTTCAAGCCGTGAAATCTGTCAACTTCGAGATTGCTGAAGGTGAATTACTAGTTCTGATAGGACCTAGTGGTTCAGGTAAGTCTACTACAATGAAAATGATTAACCGGATTATTCCACACACCAGTGGGAAAATTTCTATCAACGGCAAAGATATCAAATCTTACAACGCCGCTGAACTCCGCAGAAATATTGGTTATGTCATTCAACAAATCGGTCTTTTTCCTCATTATACGATTGAAAAGAATATTTCTATTGTACCCCAACTCAAAAATTGGGATGAAAAAGAAATTAAAACACGTGTAATAGAATTACTTGAATTAGTCGGGCTTGATCCCGAAATATATGCTACACGTTATCCGAAAGAATTATCAGGTGGACAACAACAACGTGTCGGCATTGCGAGAGCGCTTGCAGCGGATCCGGATGTTATTTTAATGGATGAACCATTCAGTGCGCTTGATCCCATTACACGTGAACAGCTGCAAGAAGAATTACTTAAGCTACACAAAAAGTTAAAGAAGACCATTGTCTTTGTTACACACGACATGGACGAAGCGTTAAAGATGGGCGATCGTATTGCTATTATGAAAGACGGCAATTTACTTCAGTTAGACACTCCAGAGAAATTACTACACGAACCCGCTCACGGCTTTGTAGAAGAATTTATGGGTAAGCATCGAATTATCCAAAACCCTGAACTGATGCCTGTTACGGAAATAATGGCAGAGAAGGTTGTCACTACCCGTTCCAACATTTCTCCAGAACGAGCCATTTCGCTTATACGTCAACGAAAAATAACAGATCTTCTCGTCTTAGATGATCATAAGAAGCTACTCGGGATTGTTTCTGCTTACGATTTAATTAAAAATGTAGATGGCATTAAAACCATTGATGAAGTGATGAAGCCAGCCGTACCTTTTTTAGTGGATACGGCAACAGCGAAAGATGCCATTATCATGATGGATACCTCACCGTTCGGCATGATTCCAATTGTCGATGAACATCATACACTGGTAGGACTCGTCAACCGTGGCTCCTTACTCTCTGCGATGTCTAGTCAATGGACAGATAAGGGGGCCGATCTACATGAATGATTTAAATATATGGCAACAACTGGTGGAACAAACCAAATTGCGATGGCCGGAAGTGCTCGAAGCAACGTCCATCCATATTCAACTCGTATTCTTCTCGATGATCCTCGCGGTGCTCATTGCTGTAACGCTCGGGATTCTCATTACGCGCGTACCAAAACTTAAAACTGGAGTCCTTGGCGCGGCAGGCATCATGCAAACCATCCCTAGTTTAGCTGTACTGGGTTTTATGATTCCTATCTTCGGAATTGGCGTGAAAACCGCAATTGCTGCGTTATTCCTTTACTCTTTACTGCCTATTATGCGAAACACATACACGGGAATTAAAGACGTGGATCCAGCTACAATCGAAGCCGCGAGAGGTATGGGTATGACGAGCATGCAAATTTTGTTTAAAGTAGAATTGCCTCTTGCAATCCCTATTATTATGGCCGGAATTCGAACAGCTGCGGTCATTAACGTCGGTAACGCGACACTGGCAGCATTCATCGGAGCAGGTGGGCTCGGCGACTTCATTTTCCTCGGAATTACACGTGGAATTGACGGATTGATTTTACTTGGAGCCATTCCAGCGGCGATCCTTGCGATTGCCCTTGAAACGTTCTTTAGCGCCGTTGAACGTTGGACGACGCCGGAAGGATTGAAATGATGTTAAAAAACAAACTTACACTATCGCTTGTCACAATCTTACTGGCCAGCCTACTTTCAGGCTGTATATTCAATGAAAAAGATTCACTTAGACTCGGTTCCCGGAATAATACCGAAAGTATTATTTTGTCTCACGTAATGGGACAATTAATTGAGGATAGATTAGGTATAGATATTCTCTACAAAGAAAACCTGGGTGGCTCGTCGGTCGTTTGGAACGCCATGACAAATGACCATATCGATGTCATCCCTGACTATACGGGAACTATTGTGGTGACGTATTACCACGAAGAACCCGGGACAGCTGAAGAAACATTAGCAACGACCAAACGACTTGTCGCGGGTGACCATATCACCGCACTCGGTACGTTCGGATTCAATAATACGTATACACTAGCATTGGATGAGGCGAAAGCTGAAGAGCTCGGCCTTGTGACGTTTAGTGATTTCGCTAAAGTTTCGAAAGACTTTACATTGGGCGCAGTGTTCGAATTTATTGACCGGCCAGATGGATTACCTGGTTTCCAAACGGAATATGACATTGCGTTTAAAGATGTCAAAGGAATGGACCACGGCATGATGTATCGCGCGATTGGTGCAAATGAAGTAGATGTTATTAACTCCTACACGACAGATGGACAGCTGGCGATTGCGAATCTACGCGTGTTAGAAGATGACAAATCGTACTTCCCTCCCTACCACGCACTGCCGTTAGTACGGGATGAAACACTCAAAGAATACCCAGAACTTAAAGAAATTCTCGGCCTTCTCGAAGGTAAAATCGATGAAGAGACCATGCAAGTCATGAATGGAAAAGTCGATAATGACGGTATTATGGTTGAACTCGTCGCCAAGGAATTTTTGGTGGATAGTGGGTTAATTGAAGAGAAGTAAATGGAAACAGCGCATTTCTTGTGTGTAAACAAGAAATGCGCTGTTTTTTCGTAGACGGTACCAGGTCCGCACACAACTTCAACACAATTCAGAATAGTTTATGAATTGTGTCGGGACCTGGTACCCGTTTCAAAATAGAACCATATGTAGTGCTTCCTTTACTGATATACTAAAGGTAACGATTGTTAAGAATATACTACCTATTAGTACAAGTGAGGGATGATAGTGAGAAAAGCTTGGAAGTTAGCAGACTTTAGAAAATTGAGTGGTATGGAGATTCCACTATATATCTTGATGTTTTTTGCCGTCCCAATAAGCTTGACCTTTCATAGCAAATTACCGATTTTATTTATTTTCTATATGGTATTCGCGATCGTCTTATTTTTAGCCATATGGTATCGCAAACATAAAAAGGAAAGAACTTATCCAAAATATTACGGAATTTCACTCTCGTTCTTTCTAACAGTCTCCATTGCCGCTTTTTATTCTTTACTTACTCCGAATTTAAACGCAGCAGGATATGGCTACGTGATAGGCTTCTTTGCTTATCTGGCAGCGGTATATATTTTACTGATTTATTTATTTAACTTCATTTACTTCCTTGTACTTAAGCGAGTGTTTCCTTCAGAAAAGGAAAACAATGAGGATGAAGTAGAGGAATTGAGCTTGAAAGAAATCTCAAAAACTATGGACTTGGATAGACAAAAGCAGTATTTGAATATCACCATTGTGAACAGTTTATTATCTGTCATACTCATAGCATATTTCACTTTATTTGGTATGAAGAAGTGGAAGTCCAAAGTAGAATTTGAAGAATCTCAGGCATTAAAAAGTTTATTTGCTTGGCTAGAAAACCAGGATTCCATCACCTTATTTAATGGAGTCAGCTTATTATCAATAGTCATCACGATCTATGCACTAACATTTTCTGCTCAAATTAAAATTTTCGATGAAGCTAAGAAAAAGTATACTGAGGAGTATTAGTTTTAAAGGTACCAGGTCCGCACACAAATCCAGATCAATTCAGAATTGTTTCCGGTTTGCGTTGGACCTAGCACCTCAGTTAAGATTCACACCAAATACAGACACAGTCAGTCGATTTGAAATAAATTCGACGTCTTGCCACGTCAATAGATTTTCAACATATCCTAATGTATCTGAATTAGTTGGCCCAATAATACGTTGCATGGCTAATAAATCAAAATAATTATTAGTGTTTGTTGTATTAATTGGAAATAAGGCTCCTATCCCAAGAACTCCGCCTTGAACTGGATTTTTTAATATCCCATTACCATTATAAAACTGGGATAAATACTCAATGCCCCTGTTGCCTATGTCTATGATGAATAAAACGTTAAGCTGTGAACTTTCCACACGCACTTTATAAAAATCCTCATAATGTGCTTCGAATTCATACTTTTCATCGTAATGATCACTGTTGAACAATTCCTGTAACCTGTCATTTCTAAAGGAATAGATATAAAACATACGATATCCCCCACTGCCGCCCATGTCCATACTTACCATAATGTCAAGGACACCATCTTTGTTAAAATCCCCAAGAAACAAGCGCGCATTATAGCCCGCATTATTTTTCAGATGGACGGTTGTACTTTTAGTTGACCGTCCATCATGAATCACAATCGTAATGTTATCAGCATAAATACCTGGTGGCCCATCGAACTGACCATACAAATAAACGGTGTCCAAAATACCATCCCCGTTGACATCTCCCATTTTCATATCCAACAATGTACGTTTGCCGTTAACTTCAATCTCTCCTATTCAAATGTAATCGTTGTTCATTGTATAATATGCCGATACAGTCTAGTTGATTTCCTTCTAATGAATAAGTAACCAATTCCATAACACAGAAAAAATATTCCAATGTTAAGAAAACCAAAAGAGAATTTCCACTATTCCGAATAGGCATTTTCAAAAATAATATTTCCACTTACATAGTTGTGTGGGGACTTGGTACTTACTTTAAATTAAACAGGTCCCGAAACAATCAGAAATTGTTTCGGGACCTCGTATACTCACTTAGTTTTTTTCACACGTTTCACCAATCCATATAGCTCTTTCCCCGAACCGTCCACTCGTTGAATCAGTCCAATATCTTTCGCGTAGTATTCGAATACTGTTTTACAAAAGGTACCAGGTACACGCACAATTCCGACACAATTCTGAATAGTTTCCAAACTGTGTCAGGACCTGATACCCGCTTCAATCAGCCGGCCCTATTTCCATGGCATATGCACCATAGAAAAAGCTGTCCCTAACTTCTAAAGCTGTCACACTGTATCGAACTTCTTCTCCATTCGCAAAGCGGATTGTCGCGATATAGTCGCCTGGCTTTTCAAGCATAATATACGTAAAATTGTATTCATTTCTTTCAATTTTTACGTTGTCAGAGATTTTCTCGCCATCTACTTTGGCGAGAGCTATATTTTCCACCGTTTTATATTTCGTATTGAGCGCTACCTCTGTTGGCAGTGAATCATCCGTCTTTTCTAACGTCAAACGTAGATCGCTGCCCTCTTTTTTCACATGAACATAATACTTCTGATACTTCCATTCATTTCCCGCTCTTCCCGCAATGACAAATCCACCTTTTCCTTCCTTGATCGGAATTAGTTGAACTTGATCTTGCATGCCATCTTTCTTCCCTTTCACTGCTCGGAATACGCCCGGATTGACTTCTTCAGAGAGAATCGATTCGATGGTATCCCATCCTAAATCGCCCACTTCCACTGTCACGGCATTCTTCATCATTACTTGCTCTGTCGCCGCAAGCATTTTCGCGGCTTGCCCTCTTGTAATCGATGCGTTCGGGCTGAAAGTTGTTGGAGATGTACCCGAAGTAATGCCGAGCTGGTAAATCACAAGTACGTCATTTGTAATGCCGACTTCCCCTTTGAACGGGTTTTTTACATCCACACTACGTGGTAAATCAAATGCTTTCACAAGAATCGCAGCCATATTTTTACGCTTAATCGGCTCATTCGGTTTGAAACTGCCGTCCGGATAACCACCGATCAATCCTTCTTCCGCCATTTTCACAATCGCTTTATAAAAACCATGAGACGCGGGTACATCTTTGAATTTCTGTCCTTTTACATCCGATGTATCCAGACCTCTCATCTTGGCAATAATCGCCGCTGCTTGTCCTCGCGTAATCGAATTCCCCGGCTTGAACGTGCCGTCTGGATAGCCACCTATGATGTTACGCTCAGCCAACTCATTCACTGCATCCGCAAAATGCTTTGACGGCGGCACATCCTTGAACGGCTGGCTACTTTCTGCGTGTGCTGCGGATAATGGTAGGCTGCACGCCAGTAGTAGCGCACACAACCCGCCTAATAATTTCTTTTTCATCGTCTGATCTCCCCTGTCTTTTAATGTTTTTATGTATTTGTTCGCGGTATAGACGTAGATTAGTGTATATAGTTTCATTTTATTTTCGAGAAATAAAAAAACGATAGAGCAACTGTTTTTCACAGTTTTTCTATCGTTTGGTTTGTAAGTATCAGATTAGGATTATTTCAAAGTCCATCACGATCTATGTTAGGAATAGTATGATGATCTTCTATTACCCGTATCTCATATTTCCCCCAGTCCCCAAGATCCCCTTTGGACGCGAGCTCTCCGTGCCGGATCAGTTCCTTTACACGGTATTCAATCCACGTATCACCCGTGTACTGTTCTAGTTCTCCATATACTTGTCCAATGAGACGCAGTACGTTGTAATATTCACCGGGATACTCCGATTGTAGCTGACGTGCACATTCCATGATGAACGAGTCGTGGCGATCTTCATCCGAGCTCCACAGTTCGTCGTATTGCCAAGTTCGTAAGTAAGACCCATCATACATGAGTGATTTGCCTTCCTGTTCAATTGCTATGCGGCGGGCTGGATTCCATTTCCATGGTTCGTAGTGCGCGTACAGTTCGAGCAGCTGTTCAGGCGACAGTTCACTAGAACGTAGGATGTGAATTTCTTCGCTATGCTTTGTGGTTCTGTACAGAGATTCGAATGCTTTGGTCGTGTTGAGTTCGCTGATTTCATTTGGCCGACCACTCAGGAGGTAAGTGGCAAATCGCAGGCCAGTTTTTTCTGCTGCGTTATTACCTGCCCAGAGGATGATTGGTAAGTGTGGAGGAATGCGTTTGATATCCTGTACCGCACAACGGAATTCGTTCTCTTGTTCTTGGATGTCACCACGAAGATGTTCTTGAAGCCAACAGAATCGATTCTTGATTCCCTCATCTGTATGGAGTGATTCAACTGGACCGATTGATAGGATGTCGGGTAGTGATATGATTTGCTCGGTTGACTTTAAGGGCTCTTTGCGGAATGCATGTCGTAGAGCTCCCGCAAACGCACGATCAAAGACGATGTGGACGGTTTGTGGGCGAATTTCATCCACAGAGAGCAGCGACCTTGTTATTTGCCCAAGCGCCGTATCGTCCAATCGCTCCGCTTGAATGAACAGCTGCTCGACAATTGTTTTTGCTTGTTGCGGAGTGAATGGTTTTCTTGGTTGGTAATTTTCATTCATTTGCATTGTACTCCTTTTTATAAAAGGTACCAGGTCCGCACACAACTTAAACACAATTCAGAATAGTTTCCGAATTGTGTCGAGACCTGGTACTCGTTTCAAAACTGATGATTTCCTGAAATAAGAAGCGTGGAATTCGAAGAGAATATGAATACAGGTACCTACGCTTGAAACTCTCATGATGGTTTAAACATTCATGGGTGTTTCTTGCATAGGTACCTGCTTTTTGATCTGTTCGAGGAGCGATAGTTAGCCTATCCCTTAAGCATAATTAATCAGTTGAGCAATGAATAAGAATACAATGGCAAGCCCATACCATATTAAAAGGAGAGGCCAAATGAATTTCACCCATTTGCTCCACTGGATACCGACAATTGCTAAAGCTGCCATAAAGTATCCTGACGTCGGGTAGAAGATGTTGGAGAAACCATCTCCGAATAAGAATGCAAGGACTGCCGTTTGTCTAGATACACCTGACAAGTCTGCAAGCCCAGACATAATGGGCATAGTAACCATCGCTTGTCCACTTCCCGATGGAATCAGGAAGTTCAGTAACGCTTGGACGACTAACATAATCGTGGCGGTAACACTACTTGGCATTGCTGCTACTAGATTCCCAGCTGCATATGTGATCGTATCCATAATATTTCCATCATTTAGCACAACTGCGACTCCACGTGCAACACCAACGACTAACGCTCCTAAAAGGATATTTTTAAAACCCTCTATAAATGATTCCGAAATTTGAGATACTCCGAGACCTGCAACCAGACCCACAACGATCCCGGTCATAATATATAAACCAGATAGTTCCCGGAAATACCAGCCGTGTTCGAACAAGCCCCAGAGTAAAACGCCAAATGCAATCAACACAATAACAGAAGCAAGTTTTTGCCTGGTTGTTGCTTTCAGCTCATCTGTAACTAGCATTGCTTCACTCTGAGTTACATCAGAAGCATCATATGTAATACTTAACTCGGGATTACTTCGCACTTTCTTAGCGTAGCGAACGACGAATAATATACCAACTAAAAGTATAGTAGCAAGAATAACAACTCGATAACCCATTCCAGAATATAACGGCAGTTGAGAAACCGTCTGGGAAACACCTAAGTTTGGAGGAGATGTAAGTCCGATAGTAAATCCGGAGATTGTGGCTACAAGTACTGTTCCTGCTGCTGTAACCTTATCAAAACCCAATTTAAGCATAAGTGGTAAAATAGCAGGCAAGTAAATTAAGGACAATTCCACTTGACCCGTAAATGTAGTAATAATGGCAAAAGGGATCATCAAAATCGGAATCACCCATAGTCCTCTAGTTGAAAACATATTTGCTAATTTCCCAACGCCGATACTAATAATTCCAGTTCGTTCAATGACTGCGAACATACCGCCAATCATTAACACTCCAAAAATAATTTCTGCTGTCTCAATCAACCCAGTTGGAATGGCAAACATAAAGTCAAATAGTCCAACCGGTGTTCTTTCAACCAATTCGAAAGTGTCGGGATTAATAACCTCCCTACCGTCTTCCATCGTCACACGCTCGTATTCACCCGCAGGTACGATATAACTTGCAAGGGAAGCTAAGATAATAATCATAAATAGGACAACGAAAATATGGGGCATGGAGAATTTCTTCTTTTCACTTTTCACTTCATTTTCTTTCACTAAAACGTATCTCCTTTTTACCATTCAAACGACTCATCACACGTGTTTTTTGGAGTCTAGAACTTTGATGTTATTTTTCTTGTTACCTATCTCCTTCCTATTCATTCGCAGTAAACAGGAGTTTCAAGAATGAAAAGATTCCATCAATTACGGCAAACGAATACGTTCTATACTATATAGTTTGTTCGTATTAATCAAGACCTCCTTCACCAAAGGTACCAGGTCAGCATACTTATTCAAGTACAGGAAACACTACTGACTAGAGAAGAGGTGATATAAACTGAAACGGTTCTGGCTTATTTCTTTTATTGCTTGTATAGGAATACTTTACTTGGTTCTTTTCACCAATCATTTTGGAACAAACCCGAATCGAGTAAGCACTGCCTCCGCAACTAAAAATGACAATGACAGACTGACGACAGAATTAGAATCATTCAGCAAGGCGCATCATATCCCCGCGGTGGATGCAAAGGTCGACAGAGTCTGGAAAGCCATCCCCGGTTACAATGGACTGGAAGTGGATCTGAAAGCCAGTTACAAAAAAATGAAAGCGACTGGCAAATTGGATGAAGCAAAAATCGTGTACAAAGAAACTTCCCCCTCTATTCATTTGAAAGATCTAGGCCCACACCCCATTTTCAAAGGAAATCCCGATAAACCGATGGTGTCTTTTTTAATTAATGTTGCCTGGGGTAATGAATATATTCCTGAAATTTTGGATGTACTGAAGAAGCATAACATCCAAGCCTCCTTCTTCTTCGACGGTAGCTGGGTGAGTAAAAATCCCGATTTAGCTAAAATGATTCACAATGAGGGGCATGAAATTGGGAACCATGCTTACAGCCATCCCGATTTACAGCAGAAATCAGAAGCTGAAACAATGGAAGAACTGAAAAAAACAAATGATGTCATCATGAAAACACTCGGGATCACATCGCCCAAGTGGTTCGGCCCGCCCAGCGGCAGTTTTAATCAGCAAACGGTTGAAACCGCAAGCCAGCTAGGAATGCATACAGTTTTATGGACGGTTGATACAGTCGACTGGAAAAAGCCGGCGACCAATGAAATGGTCAATAGGGTCGTATCTCAAGTGGAGAACGGCTCGATGGTTTTAATGCACCCGACTAAACCTGTAGCTGAAGGAATGGAAGATATGATTACACAAATCACAGAGAAAGGTTTTCGTCTGGGGACCGTCAGTGAACTGATGAATGAAAAACGTGTGAACGGCACAGCATGGGATGATGAATGAGGTGTCTATGCAAAACAAAAAACTCTCCTGACCGTAACCGGTTCGGAGAGTTTTTTACAAACGGTACCAGGTCCCCACACAACTCTAGTTCAATTCAGAATTGTTTCCGAATTGTGTGGGGACCTGGTACCTAAAGAATACGTTTCGCAATCTGTCTTAATTCTAAAAATGCATCTACCAAATGATTGGTTAACTTCTGCGCATGATCTGCTTCATCAGCATTGGAGGAAATATTAATAGAAATCGTTTGATCCAATAAAATATAAGCGAGTCCAAAACCGCCTTCAACGACTGGGCCGAATATCCGATACTTTACATTGTCATAAGCCATACCACTCGTCGAAATAAAATCATGACGCATTGTCAAATAGCCAGCGTCGGTAAAAAGTGCAGGAGTATCCGTCATACCGATGTCTCCACCGTGCAACTTATACATTTGCTCCAAGCCATACATATGTCTTTCAACACCGAATCCTTTACGACACGTTATGATTCGATTTGTATGAGCCGCGCTCGCCTTTTGCATTAAGGCATACAACACTTCATTACTTTCTGCACCGCTTTCTAGCGCTTTCACCAAGTTCAGCTTCTCCATACTGGTCGCTCTCGCACATTCTGTTCTTCCCTCATAAAATGCACGGACTGAAACGGGTTCATAAACGCTTCTACATACGCCAAACGTTCTGTACTGTGCAATTTGTAAGGCCATATGAAAAAAAGCGTCCGGACTAATATTCATGTTTTTGATTTCATCTGAACCAAAGCTGTTGAAAGTTCTCGTTTTAATAGAAAACGCTTTTTTGGCTCTCGCATTTTCTTTTTCGAATTTCATTAACGACTTCTCAATTTCCGCAGATAATTCCCATTGTTGTTTTTCCATTAAAGTGGGTTCAGTTGTATATATTGTTTCAGGCTCTTCACTTTCCAGGCCTTCATTTACATAGCTGATGACAGCAAATATCGTCGTACCATCAACCGAAGAATGCTCGATGCTATAACCCAACTCACCTTTTTTAGTGAGGATTACTTGGATGGTTTTATCAAAGTATTTGTTCGTTCCATTTAACATTAAGTTCTCAATCGCTTCTTCCGAATTACTACTTTCCTCATCCATAGACAAGACAATTAGCGAATCCGCTATCGTTTGTAGAATATCCGCATTCACTTTAGATACGGTGAGTTGATCATATATCTTCGCAGCTTCGTCTCTTTTGGCAGTTGTAAAAATTCCTACGTTGTTGCCTTCACTTTGCTCTTCTTGAAAGGATCTTTCAATAGCATTTGCGATTTCACTGCTTTGATACATTTCTCCTTTACTATTGGTTACGTTCACTTTATAAACATTTCTTTTATATAAAATAATGACATGGTTATTTCTTTTCTCGAATGCCGCTAGCCTAAATTCATCTCTTTCGACTCGTGGAATGCGAATGGACTTAAAAAACTTCTTATATTGACTCATATCCTGGGGCACGCCATTTTGTATGACTGGCGCTACTTCGCCATCAATTATTAAATGATATAATTCCGTGACTAAACGGCTTACCCTTCCGGCAAGTTCGGCACGCGTATATCGATTTTCATGCTTTTTATTATCTAATAAAATATTGAAATGCATCCCCGTAGGCAAAGGGTCGCGGAAATTTAAATACATATCATCCCATAAAGGCTTGAGCCAACTACCTTCTATTTTGACATCCCATTCGCACAATTTCTTTTGAAGTTTTTCTGCGTCTCCACCCGCTTTGAAGAAATGATTAACAGCCTTCGTAGTTTCTTTAAGTTGTTCATCGTTTAAAAGAGGTTCAACCCATTCAAGCAGTTTCTCCTTTGTACTCGTTAACGGCGGTATTGGCAAAGATGGTAATTCATTTTCGTAAGCAAATGTCTTTTTTATAATAATTAGTCCCTTCATGATTCATTTCTAAGCGATTATCATTTTTCACGCTAAAAAGAAGATCGGATTTCCAATCTTCTTTTCGAGCAATTTATTTGTTGTTGTTTTGGCATTCAATAAAATCGTTTGACCGAAATCGAATTTCAATCGCGATATGTACTGATAATAATTGTAAACAGTTGGTTTAACAAAATCAAACATTATAACATTTTTACGTTCATGATAACAATAAAGGTACCTGTGCATGAAACTTTCATGATGGTTTAAATGACCATGTTTGTTTCTCACACAAGCACCTTATTTCCGTTGCTTTTAGTCCTCTTTACCTGTAAACCAGTTCCGTCCCCACTTTTCAATTTCTTCCCAAAACTCTTTTTTCTTCTCTTTCTTTTCTCTTTCTTCTTTTGTCTTTTTCTTCTGCTTCTTCAGCTCTTTTATTTCTTTATCAATTAACGACAAATCAAATTTCTTCGCAGTCAATTCGCTGGATGATTTTGAAACAACTTGCGCAAAAATGGGCGGTGCGGTAACGCTACTGGTGGAGGTTAAATAATGGTCGGCATCTGTTTGATCATATCCGAGCCAGACCGCACCGGCAATATCCGGTGTATAGCCAACGAACCAATGATCCTTTGAACCGTCCACTCCTTCAAACGGGAGCTGTGTGGTGCCGGTCTTCCCCGCCACGTCCACACCAGAAATTTGTGCTCTTTTGGCAGTCCCTTGCTCTACAGCCCCTTGCAGCATATAGGTCATTTGCTGGGCAACTTCCGGATCTGTCACCTGTACAGACTCACCCCGCCACTTCCCGAGCACTTTTCCTTCTGAATCTTTAATTTCTGTGATCGCATGCGCTTCCTCCATCACTCCATCATTCGCAAACGCAGAAAACGCTTGAGCCAGCCGCAAAGGAGAAGTGCCTTTGGCCATTCCTCCCAAGGCTAATCCAAGTGTACGATCATTTTTTTCTAATGGAATGCCAAACCGTTCAACAGCACGGATTCCATTTTTGATGCCGATCTGATCCAATAGCCAAACGGGAGGGATATTATACGATTGTGCGAGTGCATCGTACATAGTCACGTGCCCCCTATATTTCTGATCAAAGTTTTTCGGAGAGTAGCCATTCATATCGATAGGTTCATCCACAAGCAAATCCGACATATGGTACCCTTTCTCAAGTGCCGGAGTATAGACGGCAAGCGGCTTTAACGCAGATCCAGGCTGCCGTATGAGGTCAGTCGCATTATTGAAGCGTTCTTGCGTATACTCTCCTCTCCCACCGACTAACGCTAGGATCCCGCCTGTTTTAGGGTTAAGGAAAACAGAGGCGCTCTGCAAAAGTTGATCTGGGGTACTCTTCGGAAAAAATCTATCATCCGCATACACTTCTTCCAGCGCATTCTGGACTACCGGATTGATTTCTGTCGTAATATGCAAACCGCCCGACAGCACTTCATTTCTCGTCAAATGGTACGTATTGACCGCCTCGTCCACTACACGGTCGATATAATACGGATATTTCCCTTTATAATCTGGCACTGTCGAATCAGCCAGTTCTACTTTCTGTCCTATCGCTTCATCGTATTCTTCCTGACTACTATATTGTTCACGCAGCATCAACGACAACACCAGATTGCGCCGTTTTATCGACTTTTCCATATTTTTCGTAGGCGATAAATACGAAGGTGCTTTAATGATGCCTGCTATTGTCGCAGATTCGCTTAACGTCAAATCACTGACATCTTTACCGAAATAGGTCTGCGCCGCACGTTGAACGCCCCACGCCCCGTCGCCGAAATAGATTTGGTTGAGGTAACGTTCCATGATCTCATCTTTCGAATACACCCGTTCAATCTTCTTTGCGAGGATCAGTTCTTTAAATTTACGCGAGTACGTACGCTCCTGCGTCAAAAATGCATTTTTCGCAAGTTGCTGCGTAATCGTACTGCCCCCTGCCACGATTTTGCCTTTGAACGCGTTCTCGAGTAAGGCGCGTCCCATCCTCAAATAATTAATACCGTGATGTTTGTAGAATCGTTGATCTTCCACGGAGACGACGGCTTCGATCAACGGCTTCGGAATCTGGTCGATCGATACACCTTCAATATTCGAGTTCGAAACCTTACTGATGATTTCTCCGTTCGGATCGTAAATAACCGTCGATCTAGGTGCGGGCCCTTCAAGTTTACTTACATCGCTGAACGTTATGAAGACATTCAGTACGAGTAGTGTGCAAAGAACGGCAAGCAGTACACTGATGGATACGAAACGGATGATCTTTTTCTTCAGACTCATTTTCTTTATTGGCGTTTTTTTACGCTGTTGTTCTTTATATTCGGATCTTTTCATATAGGTTTCACCTGCTTTATGCTGCGGATTTTTATTGGTAGTATACAACATAGTATAGACGATGGAGGTGTTTGAAAGTTGCGGATTTTGTCTTTTGGGGGATTTTGGCACGAGTGTATGTAAAAAAGATAGTACTCAGAAGTTGGTCTTTTTGATAATATCTTAATAAAAATACCTGTGCACGAAACTTTCATGATGGTTTACACATTCACGTTTGTTTCGCGCACAGGTACCTTATTTAATAATTAAGTTCATAAATTTGTGAAGCAGAAACCTGAATCAGACCATTCAAATCACGGACTTTTATTTCCATGCCAGTGATCATACCTGATACCCCGTCCCCCACTTCACCCGTAAAATAAACGGGATTTTCAAACTTCACTTCAACTGTGCCGACTTTCTTTGCTGTAACATGAAATACATTCGTTCCGGGATCTCTTGTAATTTTTGCAATATGTTCCGCATTATTCGTGACAACAGTGTGCTTCCCGATATTTCGTGCCGCTACCTTATCATAATATCCATTCTTTTCAAACAGCTCTTCCACGTTGAATGTATAAGACGGCCGCTCTCTCAGCACATCCATGTCGTAATGAAAATAAGCATGCTCCGGCTCTTTCACATGAATCGCATAGCGGATTTCTTCACCGCTCCCCAATTGAGCAACGGCATAATAGTTGCCCGGCTGGCGAATCGTTATACAAGTCTTTTGATCTTCTTTGCACATATGGAGAGCTGCGTCGTCCTCTAGCAAATCACCAGTTACTGAATACAGTCTGACTTTCTTGATTTTCTCAGCTTTAGACAATTCCAGCGGTGCCTCTGTCGGCAAGTAATCATCTGTTTGCTCAATCGATAGTTTCAGTCCGTCCGCTGTTTTTTTTACATGTACATAATATTTCCGGTAGATCTCCTCATCTTCATTCATCGGCGAGTCCCCGTTATATCCGCTGACATTCAGTGTCGCAGTTCCTTCTTTCAGTGCTATAAGTTGCAGTCTACCCGGTCCATACGCTGTGTCGCGAGCGACAATCGACTCGTACACGTCCTGATCCTCTTTCCAAATCACTGAATATATTCCGTCCATCCCAAGCTCTTCCGGTTTTAATGAAACCATCGCAGGTTTTTCATCTTCTGTTGCTTTCATCATTTTGGCTGCTTGCCCTCTCGTCACCGGCTGATTCACACCAAAACGGTCGGGCGCAATGCCGCCCACAATTCCAAACTGGTGAAGTATCAAAATGCTGGCACTGTGAGACTGGTTGCCCGCCACGTCTTTAAACGGATTTTTCATTCCGTAGAAATCATAACGCGGCAAATCGAAAGCTTTTACAAGAATAGAAGCGAGCTGTCCCCGTTTCACTGGATCATTCGGACCAAACCGGCCATCTTCATAACCGCCCATAACATTTGCCTGCGCCAGTGCGGCAATTGACTGATAAGAACCGTTTGTTTTTGCCACATCCTTGAAATGCGGATCTTTCACGTTTGAAGTGTCTATGCCTGTCAGTTTCACAATAATTGCAGCAGCCTGTCCGCGTGTCACTGGATTGCCGGGCTTAAATGTTCCATCTGGATAGCCACCAATGACATGCCGTTCCGCCAGTTCATTCACCGCCTGCGTAAAATGCTTGCTCGCCGGCACATCAGAAAATATTTGTTCTCCAGCGGCATAGCCAGCAAATGGAGAACTGCACGCCAGCACCAATGCGCCAAACATCGTTATAATTTTCTTCTTCACATTTGTTAACCTCCCCATCATGGATCTGTTTGTCGATTCATCGTACAGACGGAGATGTCTGGAAAAAGTTTCAATCTTTTTGGAGATTTCTTTTTAAAAAACTTATCATTGGGGTTTTGTTTACCTATGCATTAGTAAAAGGTACCTGCGCGTGAAACTTTTATGAATGGTTAAAAATTCATATTTGTTTCTTGCACAGGTACCTTATTTTAAACAGAACGTCTATTTACATTTTTGAATAGATGTCCTTCATTTTATTTTCGAATTCGATATACTTCGTTTCATACTCGTCAAGATGTTCGCCGCTTGTCCCTAATTTCTCAACTAATTCTGCTGCGGCCGTCTTTAGTTCTTCGAAATCTTCAGTCATGCCGAGTTCTTCAATTTCTTCGTGGAAATATCCGATATACGTAATTGTCGATTCAGCAAGAAATTGTTCAGCATGTGCAAATTTCTCGCGATAGTCAGATCCTTCTTTCATGTCATTTATAGAGCTTTCAACGAAACTTTTCACGCTTGAAAATTCAGAGAAAAATGCTTCTTCCAAGTCGTCGGTTTCTTCATTGAATTCGTTGACCATTGGTGGACGTTCCATTACTTCGACTTTTGACTCATTGTCTTGTGCCGGCTCGACTTTTTGCACTGGTGAATCGACTTGCTTCGTTTTTTCGTCATCCGTTCCGCAACTCGCTAACAATAGCCCAAGGATAACAAACGATACCAATGCACTATTCATCTTTTTCAATTCAAACTCCCCTTCCATTTTTACTTTATCCTAACATATTGCTTGAAATTTAAAATACCTGCGCATGAAACTTTCATGAATGGTTAAACATTCACGTTTGTTTCTCACACAAGTACCTTATTTTAATAGAATCCTGTATTCCGAATTTATTGAAGGAACGGTGCCATTAATACTTTCCCTGTTCCGCGGTAGACATTTACCAATCCTTCGCCTGAAGCCGCCGAACCCATAAGTGTTTTTCCAGAGCGCTCGACAGTAAATTCTAAACCGCCTGACCAAGCAATCGCCATATTTCCATCGATTTTCAACTCATCATTTTCTAACTCGATTTCTATAAGTTCCTCTCTCGATACGGAAGATTCCAGTGCAATCGTTCCTTGTCCTGTAAGTCCAAGATTGAAAAGACCTTCCCCACCGAGTGCAGCAGATGAAAGATTTGAGCGCATTACGGCCTTATGTTTTAATCCTGAATCACAAGCTAAAAAGAGTCCGTCTTCAATGACGAGTGACTGATCCCACTCGTCAACATCCAGTAGCAAAATATGCTTGAACGTGGGTTCTAAAACAAGTGTACCGGTTCCCGTGTATTCAGGTTTAACAAACGGTACCAGGTCCCCACACAATTTGGAAACTATTCTGAATTCAACCAGAGTTGTGTGAGGACCTGGCACTCGCTTTCTTCCAATCAAAAAAGAGCTTCCTGATCCAATTCGATCAGAAAGCTCCTCTATTTACTTGATTCAACTAATACCTACTTTACGTAATAAACAGATAAACGGTTTACTCTTTGAACAACAATGCTTTACTAGTCGGATAAGTTGGGAACTGATTCATCGGAATCGTCCAATCTTGCTCCGGTACAGTAAATTCGTATTTATTCACTAACTGGTCAGAAAAGACGCGCATGCTGTGAAGAGTAATCCATTCGCCCGCACAACGGTGCATTTCTCTGAACTTCCCGCCACCTTGTGCAATCATTTCATATTGCTCTTTATAAGAAATATCTTTCGCTTTCCCTACATATCGCCTACTGTCAAACTGTTCTGGAGAAGCGATAGTTCGCTCATCATGGTTACTTCCGTAAAGATCTAGCACTACCCAGCTATCTTTCGGAATCAAGTACCCATCCACTTCTACATCCTTCACAGTAATCGCAGGTAGCATAGGGAAAAATGGATAGTAACGACGCATTTCTTGAATGAAAGAATCTTGTAAGTTGTCAAAATCAGCTTTTAACTCTTCAAAAACATCTTTCTTAGCGAAAAGTGCGTGCCCCATCAATGCCACCCAGACGGTTAATGCTACAGTTGGGCGGATGATATTTAACAACTCAACTGCTGCTACCTCCACCGGTAACAACTCTCCGTCAAGTTGGGTCGCATTGGCAAAAGCATATAAAGCCAAATGTTCTTTTCCTGGAACGGGGTGCTTTCTTGCTTCTTCTATGAGATCCTGAGCCCATTTTTCGGACTCCTTACGATCCGCTATTCCTTTTACGTGATCAACAGGCGAAGTAACCGCGCCACTAATCATGGAAATTTGGTTTCGTGCAAGTTTTTCTACCAGTTTTGCATCAAACTTTTCCAAGTTAATACCAGCCCATTCCGAGATGGTAGTAAACAACACTCTATTCGCGAGGTCAAACAACTCAAATTCACCGTGCTGTTTATCTAACTCCTTTGACACATTTTCCGCTAACAACTCATGGTACGCTTCCATTCTATCGGGCGTCATCAAATCCATGAAATAGTTCTTGCGGTGATGATGCTCTTCTCCATCTAACGTCTGGACACCGTCTTCACCAAACAAAGTTTTCAACACCGGTTTAGGCATAGCTCCAGTTCGTTTAAAATACTTCGGATTATAAAATGTACGAGCAGCTTCTTCCCCGTAAATGACCGTTATGTCCTTCGTTAAAAAATTAGCTTTTACAACGGGTGCCCCAACGTCTTCGCGCAGCTCACCTAAAAGATGATATCCTGAATTCATCAGTTCCTTCACATCGGTTAATTTAACTTTTGTTTCGGGTACTTGTTTCATTCATTCTCACTCCTGTTATATTTTCATATATCATGCAGTACATTCATGCGTTACTGTTCTATTACCTCATATGTACTCTAATAAACATTATAGGAATATATTATGTATGCACAGGAACAAAAGGTACCAGGTCCACGCACAACTCTAGTTCAATTCAGAATTGTTTCTAATTTGTATCAGGACCTGGTACCCACACAAAAAGCCATGCAACGAATAAAATATATTCGCTGCATGGCTATAGTAGTTTCTATTAGTTCGTATGCTTTTCTTTGTTTTTAAGAATATGACCCATAAAGTTCAACATCGTCATAGCGGCCACCCGAGTCGTGGCGCCAGTAGGATCATATTGAGGAGCAACTTCAACTAGGTCGAAACAAACGGCATCTCCCCCTATTCAAGACTTTATTGAATCACTCTTCAATTTTCTAAAGAGATTCTTGTTCGTAAGTGATGGATTATTGGAAATGCGCCAACTATTATTGCGGTTCGGCCTGGTAGCTACCATTTTAAAAATCAACAAGTCCCGAAACAATCAAGAATTGTTCCGGGACCTCGTATATTCACTTATTTTTTTTCACACGTTTCACCAATCCATATAGCTCTTTCCCCGAACTATCCACTCGTTGAATCAGTCCAATATCTTTCGCGTAGTATTCGAATACTGTTTTATTATCCCATGGCATATAATTCTCAATTACTAGCACGTCACGGTACTCTATTTTACGAACAGTCTTCACAGCACTCGTGTCTGTAATCCAAATATTCCCGTAGCTAACCGGCCCGATATCGTTTGCACTGTGGATCTGAGTAACAACAAAAGGAGACGGAATGTATTGATCATAGTGGAACCAATCATCGTAAGCTTCTGCGTAAGACCAGGAGTTTTGCATATAGCCTAGACGAGGAATTGATTCATGTTTCGTTTCATTGTGTATACGCCAATAAGCCAAGCCATTTTCTTCTTTTCTATCATATTCATAGCGATAATTACTAGAGCCGTCTGTGTAGTAATACGTATAATTCGGATCGGGCATAATATTCATCGCTCTCGTTGTAAGTGCGCGGGCTAGAAATGCCGAGAAATGCGAACGTGTAATGAGCTGTTTCGGTTTGAATGTACCGTCTGGATATCCAGTGGCGATATTGTTGGACGACACTCTCAAAATATCTGTGTGAAACTCAGAATGAGGAGGGACGTCACTGTACCGCGGACTTTCTGCTCCCTTTTTATGCACCTTCAAATTAAATGCTTTACTCATCAACCTTGCCATAAATGCGCGAGAAATACTGGATTCGGGTTTGAAGTTCACCGCATTTGAAAACAGTCCCGCATTATACGCAGCCGCTATTTCATTGTAATAGGGATGGGATTTGGGTACGTCCTTATAGTTAGGATCCCGCAAATTCGTCATTGGAAGATCCAATGCCTGAACAAGCATTGCAGCAATATGCTTCTTTGCTATTGGCTCATTCGGCTTAAATTTCCCGTCCGGATACCCGCTTATAATTCCGCGGTCTGCCAAGTAATTGACTTCCACGTACAGCGACGACGTATTCTTATTCATGTCTTTAAAACTTGCAGCTTGTACATTCTGCATCGTTCCTGTTACAGCCATTAGAAACATCACACACACCACAATCCACTTTTTCAACAATAGATGCCCCCCATAAATTCATTTTTTGCACACCCTATATATGTATGATTGGCGCAAGGTACATATGCATAATAAAAGAGAACTATTTAATAAACTTTGTTTACTCAATGCCGAACTGGACACGGAGCCCCACTTGAGTTCCGTGTCTTGATACAATTTCAATTTAATGACAATATAGTACTTGAAGTAACACCTGAATTTTTCTGAGTTGTGTTGGAATCTGTTACCTCATCTAACGAATAAGAGCTCCCAACAGTCAATCTGTCGGGAGCTCGTAGAAACTGATTATTCGCGTACCTCTGCTGCAGTAGTGAGCAATGGTTCCGCGGACACGCGCGGTTTGACCTCTTCTTCATGGACAGTTTCATCGTAATGCGAAACTTTTCTCGTGTCTGGTGAGAATATGGCCAAAACTAGCGAAACGAGAAGGGCTACTATCATGAATCCGCCGAAAATCCATGGAGATGGGCCGTAATTAGCCGCCATGGCAGTCCATAACATCGGTCCGAACCCGACAATCGCAGCGGCTATTTGATACCCGAGGGACATCCCTGTATATCTGACATTCGCAGGGAACAGCTCTGAGAAAAATGTCCCTTGTGTCGCAAAAATTGCAGCCCAGACGACACCGAGCAATACGATCTGCATGATGAAGAATGTGGACGTACTGCTTGAAATGCCGATGAAATACGGAATTGCCAGCACCAGCATGCCGATCAACCCAGAAATATAAATTACTTTACGTCCGATGAAGTCAGACAGATATCCAACAACAGGTATTGTGATCAGCATCGTCGCACAGCTCAGCGAAAGTGCAAGCAGTGCCGTGTCCCGTGAGTAGCCGATATACGTTGTAGCGTACACCAGAATAAATGACATTAGGAATACGTTGAAAAAGCCGTCGCCCAGTTTAAGACCGATGATTCGGAACATATCCTTGGAATTGTTTCTGAACAGCGTCAGTACTGGCATCTTCTCAATATTGCCAGATTCTTTACGCTGCTGAAATTCTGGGGTTTCTTCGATGCTACTCCGTATCCAGAGAGCAAGTACGATGAGTACCCCGCTGAACAGGAACGGAATTCTCCAGCCCCATGCCATGAACTGTGCTTCCGTAGTGAAGCTGTTAATAAGTGTGAAGCTGAATGTACCAAGCACTAGCCCGATCGGTACGCCTAGTTGTGGGATCGAACCGAACAACCCGCGTACTCCTTTGCTGGCATTCTCCGTAGCAAGAAGGACAGCTCCGCCCCATTCTCCCCCAAGAGAAATCCCCTGAATCAACCGCAGTATGACAAGCATGGCTGGTGCCAGGATACCGACTGCCGCGTAGGTCGGCAGCAATCCAATCAAGAAAGAACTACCGCCCATCCCGATGAGCGTGATCATCAAGGAAGCTTTCCGTCCAATCCGATCTCCCACATGGCCAAATATAATACTGCCTAGCGGTCGTGCTGCATATCCCGCTCCGAATGTGGCAAATGCAATCAGAATGGAAACGGCGGGATTTTCATTCGGGAAGAAAAGTGTGGTAAATACAATTCCAGTGGCTGTTCCGTATAAGTAAAAGTCATACCATTCAATAATGGAACCTGACAAACTTGCCAACAATATTTTAATCTTTTTCATGAAAAGTCTCCCCTCTATTTAACTGGAATGTAATTTACCAACTTATTTTTTTGGATCTTGCCGACGGAAGTTCGTGGAAAATTATCTAAAAAATCAATGGAATCAGGGACTTTGAATTTAGCCAATTGTGCTTGGCAATGTGCCAGCAGCTCATTCTCCGTAACGTACATTTCTTCATTCAAAATAACGAAGGCTTTAATCGCCTCATCGCGCATATCGTCCGGCACACCGATCACTGCTGCTTCGTACACAGCTGGATGGGAGGCTAAAGCACTTTCCACTTCAATGGTAGCTACATTTTCCCCGGATCGCTTGATCATATCTTTTACGCGGTCTACAAAATAATAGTATCCATCTTCTCCAATACGGGCATTATCGCCTGTGCGAAGCCAGCCGTCCTGTATCGTTTCTTCGGTTGCCAGCTGATTCCGTAAATACTTTTTCATAATGGTGCGTCCCGGATGACCTTTGACCAAGATCTGTCCCGAAGCGCCTTTTTGAACTTCATTACCTTGTTCATCGACCAACTTCACTTCGTACGCGAGAGTCGGTCTGCCAATGCTTTCATTCTTGCATACGCTGTGTAGCGGATTCATTAGCGGAATACCTATCGTTTCTGTCATCCCGTACAGCTGACTCAATCTGACACCGGCGAGTTCTTTAAAGCGGTTCAACTGTTCTGCCGCGACATTTTGTGCGAAGATAATTGTGTGGAGAGTGTTCTTGATTACGTTTTTTGATTCGTTTTTAGCTAAGATCATGCGAATAGGCGCAGCGAACAGTGAACCGACTGTAGCTTGCAGCTGATTGGCTTGCTCAAAATAACGGGATGCGCTGAACTTTTCGGTTAAAGCTATTGAAGCGCCAACGGTTAAAGCCGACATGGTAGAATAATATTGAGCGTTACCGTGGAACAACGGAAGCACGATAAAGGTCCGGTCGTTGGCAGTCAGCTGTAAGTTTAACGCCATCTGTTCACCGACGAATAAATAGTTGGCATGCGTGACACATACACCTTTAGGTTTTGAAGTAGTGCCTGATGTGTATAGAATGGCGACGGTATCTTCATTATGAAGCTCAGGCAACGCATGCTTGCAACCGCTTTCAAAAGCTAGCGCATCATCGTAGGAGAAATAACCATCAACAGGCTGGCTTCTTGTAAGCATTCTGTAACGGATGGCGGGGCAGTGATTTCCCAAATCCGTGAACTTATCTAGATAAGGCTGTTCTGTAATCAACATCACAGAATCGGAATTAGAGATAATGTAGATCATCTCACTCGTAGGAGATAAAATATTCGTAGGCACCATGACGGCCCCTATATTCGCCAAAGCAAACCAAATTGTATAAAATTCCAAATTATTCGGCATGTGTAATGTAACATGCTCTCCTTTTCGGATTCCCAAGTGGAGGAAATATCGACTCAGCCGATCCACTTCATCCTCAAATTCTCTATAGGTTTTTTGTGAGACATGACGATCAGCGTCTTCGAATAAAAACAATGTTTTGTCAGGATGCTGATGCAATTTCTCATTTAACAGGTCACGAAGTGTTCTTTCACCTACACAATCCATTAAATCCCTCCTGTTCATTTGAATAGACCGTAGTCTTAGACTATAGTCTATATATTAATTGAATGTTCACGAGTTTGTCAATATATTCTGAAAAATAGTTTTATTTTATGTTAGGTATAATATAATCGGGGGTATTGCAATGAAGAAATCGACTAGACAAATACAGGCGGAGCAGACGAAGAAGCGCATATTGGAGACTGCGCTGGAGTTGTTTCGGAAAAAGGGATTCGATAATGTAACCGTAGATGAAATTGTGAAGAAAAGTGAAAGTTCAAAAGGTGCCTTTTATGGCCATTTCGGTTCAAAATATGATATCTTCATGGAAAAATTCAAAGAGATTGACCAATACTACAAAAAAGTTGTTTCCGTTATGCCGGAAGCGTTAACGTTCAATGAAAAAGTCCTGTATTTAGTAGAACGACAAATGCATTACCTCGAATTTGAGTTGGGAAAAGACATGATGAGGACGGTCTATGTCAGCGGTCTTATGGAAAGAGAAGGCAATTTCTTTTCTATACACGACAGAGAATTGTATACCATTCTGGATGATTTTATCGTCACGGCAATCGAAGAAGGAGATTTGCCGGAAGACACCAATAATAAAGTTTTGATCCGCATGCTTTCAAGATGTATGCGCGGGCTACTGTATGATTGGCTCTCTTTGGGCAAAGAGTACAATCTGGATGCCGAGAGCAAGATGTTTTTTTCTACATTCCTCGCGGGACTTCAGTGCGGCAGAGTGGATGCTGTACCTTTAGAGGTGGAATAAGGTTAGCCGGATTATCGTATAACGGGTACCAGGTCCGCACACAACTCTAGTTCAATTCAGAATTGTTTCTGATTTGTATCAGAACCTGGTTCCCACACAAAAAAAGCCATACAGCGAATAAGTTATATTCGCTGCATAGCTATAGTAGTTTCTATCAGTTAGTATGTTTTTCTTTATTTTTAAGAATATGACCCATAAAGTTCAACATCGTCATAGCTGCTACCCGAGTCGTGGCACCAGTAGGATCATATTGAGGAGCAACTTCAACTAGGTCGAAACAAACGACATTTCCTTTTTCAGCGATTCCAATTAAAATGTCATTTAGGAAATCGAATGAGAAACCTCCAGGTGAAGGAGACCCTGTACCCGTAGCCAATGAAATATCAAAGCAGTCAATATCGATCGTCACATAGTACTTATCGGCTTTTGGAATTTTATTAAGTATACCTTCTACACCCAACTTAGCGGAATCGCGTGCTGAGATTAGCTCGCTACCGTACGCTTTTGCCGCGTCAAAATCTTCTTTTCGACTACTCCCTAATCCACGCAAACCGATTTGTACCATATCTTTAATATGATCCATCTCAGACATTCTACGCATAGGGCTGCCGTTTCCTAAAGTTTGCCCGCCTGGTGCATCTGACCAGTCTAAATGTGCATCTAATTGAATGACGGTGATATCTCCTTCATCCTTTAATGCGCGTGCAACAGGAATGGAAATCGAATGGTCTCCTCCCATAATTGCAGGAATGGCACCTTTTTCTCGGATTTTTGCTACAGCATATTCAATTGCAGTAAATGCTTGCTCTATATCTCCATGGATGACATCCGCATCTCCTGCATCCACGATTTTTACGTCTCCGCCTAAAAATACTTCATCCCGTTCTGGATCATAAAACCCTGCACTGCCACGTGCGTAATGCGTGGACACTTCTCGAATTCTTCTAGGCCCAAATCGACAGCCACTTAAAAAACCGACACCCGTATCATACGGAACCCCTAGAACTGCGATGTCTGCATCAATTTCTTCCCAGTCCGTGCAGATTGGATACTTAGCAAAAGAACAAATTCCTGTGATTGGCATATTAATTTTTTCCATTCGTTATTCCTCCATTACTAGTTTAATTTCCTAAAAGATTTGCAAGAAATACAAATATAGGTACACCGACGATATCTGTTAAAACTGTCCCCGCAACCGGGATAATGATAAACGCTTTCCTTGAAAAGACGCCATATTTCGTACATATCGCATTCATTACAACCAATCCATTTGGTGTGGCTCCTAATCCATGTCCAATAAACCCTGCTGACATCACAGCCGCGTCATAGTTCTTCCCAAGTAATCTATAGAGGATGAATACTGCAACTGCCATTGTCGCTAATGTTTGCAAAACAAGTATTACAGCTAAAGGAAGAGCCAGATCATACAGTTCCCATAATTTCAGTTTCATCATGGCCATTACTAAAAACATGTTCAATGAAACATTTGAAATCATATCCATTGCCGTGTCTGTCATAGGCACCCATGACGTTCGCTCATTGATTGAACGGAAAATAATTCCTAGGAAAAGACTAAATATATGACCTGGGATGGAGAAGCCAGTGACATTTGTAATCCACTGTGCTGTAGGCAAACCGATGGACAATATTACAAAGATTAAAGAACCTTCTATGAGCACATTTTGCCAAGTAATCGCCGTCTTCTTCTCTTCAATCTCACTTGCAAGCGCATTCAAATCATCCGTGTCAGTTTGGATTTTCAAATTCTTTCTAGTGATCAGCCAATTGCCGACAGGTCCTCCGATTAACGAGCCTGCTATGAGTCCATATGTTGAAGCCGCCATACCAATTGTCAGTGCATTTGATTCACCGAATGACTCAATTAATGGAGCCAGTGAGGCTGCCATGCCATGACCGCCCTGCATAGATGCCTGTCCTGCCATTAATGCAGAGAGTGGATTAATGCCTGTCAGCCATGCTGCACCGACACTAATACCATTTTGCAAAATAGCCAGGAACCAGCAAACCAACATGTAAATCAAAAGCAATTTACCGCCTTTTTTCAAAATCGACACGCCGGTAGACAATCCAATAGTTACAAAGAAAACATACATGAATAAATCGTAGAGTGTATTGTCGTATTGAAACTCAAAAAGCCCTAATTCATAAGCTCCCCACATTAATAGTGAAAATCCAAAACCTCCAATTACAGGCCCTGGAATGGAATACTTCCAAAGAATTTCATATCTCCTTACAATCCATGTTCCCAAGATTAGTAACACTGCCCCGATAGCAGTAAACGTAATCATATCGACATCCAGGATTAGCATTCCATTCTCACTTCTACTCGATGACATAGCAGTTCCTCCTTTCAATTTGACGCTAAACATCGCTTTTTGCTCAGGAGCTAAAGATAATTTCATAAAAAATGAAATTAAATGAATTAGAACTTTCTAAACACTCCATCTAGTTGAAATTGTATAATAGTAAATATATAATGTCTAATATCGAAATATTATAAATTGATAACTTATAGTTATAAAGAAGAGGTGTTAAAATGGACATTCGCTCTTTAAAGCATTTTTATACTATTGCAGCATGCGGACAATTTACAAAAGCCGCGATACAGTTACATATTTCACAGCCAGCTTTGAGCAATACCATCAAATCATTAGAAAAAGAACTGGGTTGTACATTATTTGAAAGAAGTACAAAAAGTTTGAAGTTGACCGAACCAGGAGAAATTTTGTATAAACATGCGGAGGATGTATTGGAGTTATTTGATAAGATTTACAAAGAAATGGAGGATGCAAGAAATGTAGGTAAAGGCAAGATCAATCTAGGAATGATTGAATCATACCGCTATTTCATTTCCCATATGATTGGAATTTTCAAGAGCAAATACCCTGCTGTATCGATGAAAGTGCGGGAATTAGGACCGAATGATATTGTAAAAAGTTTAGAAAGCTATGACATTCATTTAGGAATCACTTCTATAGCTAATGATCACAACAACTTCAAATATATACCTATCTTCCAGGAAAATTACGTATTACTAACACCTCCAGATCATCGATTTAAAAACCTGAACAGCATTGAAATCATCGATTTGAAAAACGAAACATTTATTCATAGCCTGGAAGGTTTTAAAATTAGAGAAACATTTATCAAAGCGTGCGAGCATGTAGGCTTTTCACCATCAGTAGAATTCGAAACAGAAAGCTTAGAAACTGCATGCAGCCTTGTGGAGAATGGACTGGGTATATCGGTTGTGCCAGAAAGCTTTCTCGCCCTAAATCCATCGAAAAGAAGAAACGTAGTCTACATAAAAGACTTCGCTTCCAAAAGAACGGTTTATCTAGTCTATCAGCCTGAACGCTATCTCCCCCCACCTATTCAAGACTTTATTGATATTACTCTTCAGTTTTCTAATGAGATTATTGTTCGGAAGTGATTGTTTTTGGAAACGCGCTATCTATTCCAGCGCTTTGGATCGGGAGCCACAGGTTATTTTACGAATCTTTGTCCATTGCATGCCAGATCTTTCTCATGTATAAATTTATATCAAACAACCCACCAGCAACTGTATGCTGGTGGGTTGGTCATGTACATCAATGAAAAGTACCTATGCGTTAAACTTTTATAATTGGTTAATTATTCGCTTTTGATTTTCATTTACTCTGTATAGATCTTGTGCTTCTTTGATAGTTCCATTAACTCCTCTTTCTTTGCATCATCGCCACTGGATAACAAAGTTAATGGAATAAAATGAATTATATTTCTTGACTTCAAATACTTTTCGAGAGATGAGTTTATTGATAATTGACTTTTTGTAATATCTGTTAATAACGCGCTAAATTCATTTTCATCAGTTAAAGACCGATAGTAGAAGGTTACTCAATTAAAGGTATCTTATTTTGTGAATTTCATTTAGAAATACTACATACATCTTTTTTAAAGACTGTGTATCCTTTTCTAGAAAACTCTCTATATGAAGTATGAGGAGTACTAAATAGATACTCCTACACCACTTTACTTTAGGGGGACCACCATATGAAATTATTAATTAACGAAGATCCGATTCCATTATTACCTTCACTGGCAATGAAAGTTGGATTGAACGCTGCGCTATTCTTGCAACAACTTCACTACCGTTTGAACATTTCAAAAAACATCCGTGACGGTCATAAATGGGTGTTCAATACGTATGACGACTGGATGGAAGAATTTCCGTTTTGGTCGCTAAACACGATTAAACGAATAACGTACGACTTAGAACAAAAAGGTTATCTGATTTCCACTTCCAAGCACAATAAGATGAAAATCGACAACACCAAATGGTACCGAATCGATTATGAAAAGTTGCCATTTTCCTATACGCCAAATGAGATATTCGTAGACCCAAAAGTGGACGCTCCACCACCCCAACATGAGACGACTATCAACTCACAATTAGACGCTGTGCAAACCCACACTGGTACGAAGGCGTATCCCACTATGGGAGGGCCTATAACCAAAGAACTTAAGAATAAAAAGAATAAAACCATTGTCGAGAAGAATCTCGACGTCGCACATTCTGTTATTGAATACCTAAACGACAAAACCGGAAAACATTTCAAAGCGGAGTCCGCTGCTACCCGTAAATTCATCAACGGTCGAATCAAAGAAGGCTACACACAGGAAGATTTCATCCGTGTCATCGATCTAAAGACCAAGCAGTGGTTGAACCACCGTGAATTTAATACGTTCCTTAGACCATCGACTTTGTTTAACGCAACGAATTTTGAAAACTATAGTAATGAACTAGTCGTGGCAAAGAAACCGAGAAGAGAATCATATGTTCCACCAGTTCTCGATTTTAGTGTTGGTGAGAAGTAAGCAATGGTTCGAATAGTAATGAAGCTATCAAGTTCACACAGAACTTTGTGAAAGTCACATGATCGTGAAACTTTCATGATTGTTTCACACCGACACGTTATTTTGCTTCGTCTACTACTTTCACTGTATCTACCACTCCACAACTTTACTTTCTTGCTGGCGTGGCGTTATACTTCTTCCGCACCTGCTGCAAGTGCGCTTTCTTGATCAACTTCTTTTCCTCTTTCGGAAGATCTGCAAGCTGATCCAGGGTACTGATTATACTGTTCACCTGATTGTCAGTGAGACGAGGTCTATCATCTTGCTTGATTGCTTTCACCAATCCACGATAATAGACAACATCAGCTGACCGAAACGGTTCTTTAAATTTAAATTCAACTTCGTTAGAGAAGGCGATGATGGAGCATACAGGCAGGTTAGGCAAGTTCAGACGGCTTTTGAGCGCTTCAATATGACCGTAGTTCTGCCGTATAGGATTGTAGAATTTCTGTTTGTTTTTATAGATGACCTGCGTCCAGTATTTCTGATTTTCACTGCCGAAGATCCATCCTTTATAGTGCTTTGTTTCGATGACGTGCAGGCCATATTTAGAGACAACGACATGGTCAATCTGCATCAATCCATACTGCCCGTCCTCGACGTAGAGATCATGATAGACCTGGTACTCTTCGCCTAGTTTTTTGAGCCGTTTCTGCACGGTTCGCTCACCGACAGCACCTCGCCATTTCGGCAGCTGCAACTGAACGACGGTGGTAAGAATCATCATGACAACGAGGAACCAGAAGGCTTTCAATTTTAGGATATATAATAGGGTGGCAAAAAATAACTCCATTTTGTATACGCTCGCTTTCCAAATCTTATACATTTACTTGTTACTCTTTTATTACCGGGGCACCAGAAATAAATCACGATACTCTCGATAAAACATTTTTACGTTGGAATCTATTTCTGCTTGTCACTTATCCAAATCGACCCCTATTTAAAGTTTCGAATCAAAAAAGTACCCGTGTGAGAAACTTTCATGATTGTTCAAACATTCACGTTTGTTTTTCACACAGGTACCTAGTTTATGATTGAGCTTAATTGTCATTATAAAAACTCGAAAGAACTCAGAAAAGAAATGACCCGTAATAAGCGAGAGATGAGCAAAGTACTCGATACTTATGTTGATCGTTATACAACCAAGGGAAACAAGACCATCTATCAGTTAATGGTAATAGGCCTGCAAGCAGAATTGCAAAACATCTTATTTACACTTACCTACTCAAAACTCGAAGAAGCACAAGATAATGTACGTGCTTTAGTAAGAAAATACTTAACGATCTGTGCAGACGGTAATAATCAAATTTTACCCACAATCACTCGTTTTCTAACAGAAGTCGAACCAATCTTCTTAGAAGCGATTGAAATAGAACACTACTATTATGTAAAGCGCGAACGTGAAAAAGAGGAGCAGCAAGCAATTCGTGAACAAATGAGGCAAGATGCCGCTGAAAGAAAAGCATTGAAAGAGCAACAGAAATAGCTGGAACAAGAAGAAGCAAAATTCTTAGTTGAAATGGAACGAAACAGGGAACTTCTATTGTCCGAAACGGATACCGGAAAAATTTCAAGCCTAGAAGCCCGTATTCAAGAGTTGGAAAATCAGCAGAATGAACTTGAAGCGAAGAAGGAAGAAATCACGAGACTTGCAAATGGTAAAGCCGGATATGTTTATGTGATATCCAACTTAGGTTCATTTGGAGATAACATGTTCAAAGTCGGCATGACAAGAAGGTTAAATCCACAGGAACGAGTGGATGAACTGGGAAGTGCTTCCGTGCCGTTCAAATTCGATATCCATGCTATGATTTTCAGTAATGATGCAGTAGGTCTTGAAAATCAACTACATCAGCTATTACAAAAACAGCGTGTTAATAAAGTAAACTTGAGAAAAGAATTTTTCGAAACAACTGTTCACGAGTTGCAAGAAGTAGTAGAAGAAATTGATCCGACTGTAGGGTTCAAAACTACACTTTTAGCCCAAGAGTATTATCAAAGTCAAGAATTGAAAGAAGAACAATTAACTACTGTTGGATGATTAAAGAGTTGAAAAGCCTCTTCGAATGAAAGGTACCTATGCGAGAAACTTTTGTGATTGTTTAAACATTCACGTTTGTTTTTCACGCAGGTACCTTATTTTCAGTAGTACCACTGCCCTCCACGGTCCTTGAATATATTCAATTGTCTGCACATTCAATCACTACTTATTAACGCGTATTGGTTTATACTATCATGAATGCGAAATAAGCAGATATTGATTAAAGGTAGATACAAGTGGACCTTCATGACTGTTTAAACATTCACATTTGTTTCTAAAACAGGTATCGTATTTACGCCTTATGATTTTATTTCATACGTGAGTAAGGAATATTTCAATTTTCTAGTTCTATTATTTCTTCTAATTCTGCATAGTAGTTTTTAATAGTCATTTCCATACAAGCCTTTCTGTTTTCTGGCGTACGTTTTGTTAGATACTTTTTGTTATAGTAATACGTAAAGTTATGAATTGTTGCAAAGAGATTCGAGTAGGCTTGCATCCAATCATATAAATCGACAGGAGCAAGTTCTAAATCGCTACTTGCCATGTAGGATTCCTCAATATTAGAAATGAAAGGAGCTATTTGCTCAACTAAATTCGACTCAGAAATTAATCGATTTGTATAGGCATTATACAGGCTAATTATGTCCTCCGCTGATTTTAACATTGCTGTAGAGATTTCTCTTACAGCTAATATTAATTCCTCATTGTTCCCGTAGTTATCGTGAATAATATTTTTGAGACTTTCATAATAAGCATGTACATTAAAATGCATGTCATTTATCACAAATTTATTTGAACTATCTACATTATACCACCAATCCTTGTTCTGATTATGATCACACCAAGTCGTATGACATATGAAATGCCCCCTCATCATATCGCTTTCATCAAAACCAAAATATATCCAGATTATATTTGCTAATTTATTCTTCCATCTATCTGAACTTCGCTGATTTGTATATACTTCAGCTTTTTCAACTATATTTTTTATTTCAATCGATACATTAGACATTTCATCAAAGGATAGTGGTTCTTTAAGAATGACCTTTACTGAATATCTTTTACAAGTTCCTGTATGCACCGGTTCAACTTCATAAATAATATATTGGTCACTTTCAAAATATATCTTTGCAGTAGGGTAAGGTTTGTAATCCTCAACTTCAAAGAAGATAGTTCCACCCATATTTCTTTTGAAAATTGGATTTTGTTGCTGTGCAGGATTGTTTTTATTCCAAACATCTAAATATAGACTTACTAGTTTGTGTATATCATGTAAAGTAACTTTTCCTTTCTTAACAAGTAACTTGTTCTCAAACGCATCACATAAGAAGTCAGTGAAAATACTAATGGGTTTATCTCGATGCCCATAGGAAACTTGTTCTGCATTACTTGAGGAGAAAACTGCATAACCTTTTCCATGAAAGTCTGCAATCATTTGATTAACTACAGGACTTGCTGGGTCTTCAATGGAATAGTTTCCGGAAAAACAACAATCTAAAAATACAACTTTGCTTTTTGCCGGAACTTTTTCCATATTTTTTATTAACTCGTTTGTGCTTATAAAATCGTCGCTTAATATAATGTGATGTTGATGGTTGAAGTTGTGACCATGTCCAGTAAAATAGAAAAGGAGAATATCATTTTCATTTGTAATTGAAGACATCATTGATAATGCATTATCAAAATCAACTTTGGTTACATCCCCCAAAGCTCCAAGTGTAATAATATTTTCCTTTTTTAAACCTAATCCACTTTCTAAAGACTTGGTCATTGCTTCTACATCATTCTTACAAAAAGGTAGATTAGGCGCACCCTCCATAAAATAATTACTAACTCCTATCACTAATGCCTTAACACTCACTTTACTTACCTCCAATGCTGAAATTCGATTTTTCTTACGATCACCAATACAATTCTGAATAGTACTTAAGTTGTGTGAGGACCTGATACCCAAGTTATACTTTCATGATTGTTTAAACATTTAGCTTCGTTTCACACCGGTGCGTTATTTTCTAACGACTATTTCTTTCACTGCGCCACACCTTTACTTCACTTTCTAGACCAGCGTAGCATTATACTTCTTTCGCACCTGCTACAAGTGCGCTTTCCTGATCGAATTTTCTCCTCTTTCGGAAGACCTACAAGCTGATCCACGTTACTTATTATGCTGTTCACCTGAATGTCAGTGAGCCGCAGTTTATCGTCTTACTTAATCGCTTTCATTAATCCATGGTAGTGGACAACATCAGCTGACCGGAACGGTTCTTTGAATTCGACTTCGTTAGAGAAGGCGAAGATGGAGCGTACGGCAGGTTAGGCAAGTCCAGACGACTTTTGAGCGCTTTAATATGACCGTAGTTCTGCCGTATCGGATTGTAGAATTTCTGTTTGTTTTTAAAGATGATCTGCGTCCAGTATTTCTGATTTTCGCTACCGAAGATCCATCCTTTATAGTGCTTTGTTTCGATGACATGCAGGCCATATTTGGAGTTGACAACATGGTCGATCTGCGTAAATCCGTACTGTGCGTCCTCTACGTAGTGATCATGATAGGCTCTGTACTCTTCGCCTAGTTTTTCGAGCCGTTTCCGTACGGTTCGCTCGCCGACAGCACCCCGCCATTTCGACAACTGAATGACGGTGGTTAGAACCACCATGGCGACGAGAAACCAGAAGGCTTTCAATGTCAGAATATATACTAGGGTGGCAAAAAATAGCTCCATTTTTTCCACTTACTTTTCACCCTTTATCCATTTAATGGATACTCTTATATTATCAAAACATCAGAACGAAGTCACGATACTCTCGATAAGACATTTTTACGTTAGATTCTACTTCTCATTGGCACTTATCCAAAACGATTTCATATTATAAAATTTCGAATCAAAAAAGTACCTGCATGAAACTTTCATGATTGTTTAAACATTCACGTTTTCTCTCACACAAGTACCTTATCTATACACGCTGTTTTTTAATCATTTTACCTAACTTTTACTTATTTTTAAAATTGTCCTGTTCTTACCTTTACCATTCTTTCAAATGCTTGTTTATCTCTATATATGCTTAATTCTTCGATAATCGCTTGCTGTTGGAGTATCTCACTTTCATATTGTTGTAAAGAGTTTACTGGTATTTTTGAATGTATTAACTCTCTTAACAGATTTGTCAGTGGTTCACCTATAGCTTGCTTGAAATTGAATCCAAGCATCTGCAGTATAGAGAAAGTCTCCTTGGATAATAAAGGTTTGAATAGCGCTAGTGCACTAGCAACTTTCTCCGCTGACTCCTCATCGCTTTCTTGAATTAAAACCTCTATAAGAGGTATTAGACTTTTGGTTATATAATCAATATCCTCATCAGAGATTTTCTCCATTATAATTCGCTCTTCATAAACCTGAACAATTTGAATCAATTCATTTTTCTCAGAAATTAATTCACTAATAATCTCTTCAAGACTGTTTATTGTCGTGTTATCCTCTTTTGCCTCTTTAGCTAATCTAATTTTATCCATTACTATAGGGACACTATTTTTAGCTATCAAACTTGTGAACTTTGTACCTAATGCTACCAATTCTGTATTCATATCCATTCTTATCACTCCCAAATTTATTTTGAAATTTAGTATCTTATTATAACTGCTAGTAGATATTACATTAAGTTTCACTCACTTAGTAACATTAACAAAAAACTCATGTGCACCTTCCCAAGAACCATTAGGCAAAATATGCACTTTAAGTATGCCCTCTTCTATAAATTTTCCTGTATCATAATTAACAATATCCGTATCCATTGTATACATGACTCTTACTCTATAATTCTCTAGATATGATGTCTTTTGAATAAAGTGAAGCCTTTGGTCAACTTTTGCATATATAGTGTCAAATGCCTCTATATTGCTATGGATAATGTCATACTGATCTTGATCATACGTAATTACAATATCATTTTTTCCTGGTTGAACAATACTAACGTCTGTCTTAAGTAACTTACCATCAGCCCATGTATAAGCTACTTTCGATTTGTCTCCTTCAAATAAATTAAGCTCTCTATTTATTACTTTATAGCTTCCTTGATAGAACGTTGAAGGTATTTCCTCGATATGAAAACCTGAATTAGGTGTATAACCTATAACTCTAGCAGTTAAAAATGCTGAACTACCTTCTAACGAATAAATCAGTACTTGATTTTCTGTTTGATTTTTCCCTATTGATATTACGTCCAGATATACGTCATCATAGTCTCCTATTTTGTATTCAGTAGACACTGTCCAAGTCTTTTTCATTTTGTCATATGTTAAAACTTTAAATTGAAAACGTAACGCACGTTCATAGGCAGATTTATGTCTGTATTGTGCAACGTATTGGATTGTAGAAGAATCATTGTCGAAATTAGCTTGTTGAAGATCTGTTAACTTATAATCTTTTGCAGCAAAATTAGAAGCTTTTTCAAATGCGCTTCGTGGTGTATTAGGATAAACGAAAGCTGGACTATCATTTAGTCTCTTGAAAAAGGCAGATATATGTTCTCTTTTCAAAAGGTCGCCGCCACCGAAATCCTTGTATCTATTCGAACTAACACCTTTTCCAGTTGTAATACCTGCTTCATACATCCAGTCAACAGCTTGTTTTTCAGAAACTTTATTTCCAGTCGCCAAAGTTGCAAAAACCTTCGCCACATCGATACGTGTATACGGACGATTTCTAACCTTTTCATCTTTAATACCTTTGATAGGTAAGTTATAAGACCCGATATATTCATACACTTCTTCTCGTTCAAATCCAGGGTATATATTATTTGTAAGTATAGGATTTAAATAACGTGTCAATATTATAGTGAACTGTGCTTCCGTCAGATTATTTTTGGGTTTGAATGTACCATTGTCATAGCCTTTTAACAGATCGTTATGAGTAGCCCATTCAATTGATGTGTAGAACTGATTGGAAGGTTTAACATCTCTAAAACTATCATTTGCTTCAACTGGTGCAGCTATAATAAAGACTAACAAAAAACTAAATATGCTAATTATTTTTTTCATAAGTATATCTCCTCGTATATATTTTTGAAGTGCGGTTAATTTTTTTGCTATCATACTAATAATCTTCTCGATCATCTACCAAATAAAGCAACTGCTCCTGATCCCTACGATTCGCCGTCACTCTTTTCAATCGTTCCTTCAAATAAGACTGCAACTCAGGATCAGTACAATAAATAAAGCATCCCTTTAGCCCTCGTGTCATCAGCGTTCGGTACGTATTACGGATAATCGGATCCGCTACCACATAAGCTTTTTCGGGGTCTTCTTTAGCTAGCTTTTTAATCCCTCTCAGGGATTGATCCGACTTTGCACGCTTAGTAAAATCCGTGACCAGTTTCCCGTCCTCCATACGGAGATCGTCCCCTATAATCACACCAACATAGTCAAATTCCAATCCTTGAGCTGTATGAATACACCCTGCTTCACGAACAGACGAATTCTCTATAGCCCATGTGTTTTCTATGTTCCAGCTAATACCGAAATCATGCTCGGGAATCGTAATGTCAAAATGGTCTACGTCACGCCGATTGGATTTCGGCCACTCCCAGCAGTACCCCGCCATCAGACGTGATTTGTTATTTCTTTCATTGAGCTTTTCAATTTCCTCAAGCATTTCATTCGGATCATCAAAAATCCTGAAATCGTAATCCATACCCATATCATTGATGTTTGCTGTATGTCTAATTTGCAATACATCTTCCAGCCATGCAATATAGCCGTCTGATCCGCCACAACGGAATTGTGACACTAACTCACGTGAGATGATCTCAGCGCCCAGTTCTTTTGCATATTTCTCAATTGTTTCTATACTGCCAATGTCGTGTATGGTAACTTTCTGATGTTCGTCAATAAAGAAAATCGTGAATTGAGAGCCTTTAATCAGTTCTTTAACCTGATTCTCTCCTAGATTGCGAAATAAGCCTGATTTCTCATTTAATCGATGAGCTTCATCGACAATTAAAATATCAAATTCATTTGACTCTACTTCTGTAAAGCTGCCAGATCCTTTGAAGAGATTATCAATGTGGGACTTTTTAAAATCCTTTTTCAGCTTTGTAGAATAGATATGCCGCGGCGCAGCATTCTTTGTTACATACATCGCCACCAGTTCCTCAGCTATTAACTTAACCATTAAATTAATAGCGAGGACAGATTTACCTGTACCGGGTCCCCCTTCCACTATCATCACTTGTTTAGTTCCTGTCCGGATACTATTGAGCGCTAAGTGGAATGCCTCTTCATAAAACACTTTCTGCTCATCGATCATGATGAACTCTTCATTTCCTTTTAACATATTGTTCAATGCGTCTTGAAGGGATTTAGAAGGTCGGATTCTGCCATTTTCAATCTGGTAGATTAAGTGATTCCGATCACCTTCGCGTATGTATTTCTTAATGAATGTCCGCAACTTTGAAATTTCACCTTTAACAAAAACAGGTGCTTTTTCCAAATGATCTGCATAGTGATCATCTGTTAACGGATCATTATCTGTTTTTCGATAGTTATGTAAGTAAGCACACGGTTCCAAACGAATTTCTTGCTGCTGTACGTTTTCATTGAAGTCTTCAATGAGAGCCGCATACGACCATGCTTGATAGGAGGGGTGGACAACTTCTCTAACGCCTCCACCGACATATGTGCGAACCAACGCATCACGAGACGGTACTTTTTCTACTTCTTCCCACTGCTTTAATTCTACAATGACCACATGATCTTGCGCCCCATCATTACCCGCAATAAGAAAGTCCACCCGCTTGGATGTATTGGGAATATTGAATTCAATAGCTACTGCTGCATCGCGCGGTATATCGTCATCCTGCATCACATTGGACATTTTCTGCAGAGAATTTTCCCACGAACGAATTTCCGCTTTACTCGTTCTCCCTATCTTCTTTTGATAGGAGCTATATAAACGATCAATCAACAGTTCATTTACGACATCACCAACAAATTGTTCTTTAGTCGATTCATATATAATCAATATATCACCCACATACTTTATATTTACGTTCTATCCACATCCTACCATTATAATAGTATAACGACAATACTTGACAAAATAATCAGTATATTAAGAACTGCTTTTTCATACATTTCATAAATCCAACATACATGGCCTATTTATCATGTATAGTTGAAGTAAATTCAATAACCTACATATCGGATAAAATACAAACTGGAGGCGACCAACAATGAGAAAAATCATCCTAACAACCGAAAGCGGTGCCGATCTACCTGAATTTCTAGCAAAGAAACACAACATCCATGTAGTACCCATGCACGTCATCATGGACGGCCAGGACTATTTAGACGGTCATCTACCCGTACAAGATATATTTGATTTTTACGAACGCACCAAAAAAATACCGTCCACCGCCGCCACGAATACCCATGAGTACCAAGAGTTCTTCAAAAAGATTCGAACAGAATTTCCTGATCATACAATCGTTCATATAGGCTACACATCCAAGGCGTCTGTTTCCTATCAAAATGCGTTAACCGCAGCGGAAGATGTAGAGGATATTTATTTAATCGATACCTTAAACGTTACAGGCGGATTAACCGCGGTGATTATGTATGCGGTTGCTCTGCTGGAGGAAGAACCTGAAATGGATCCTGTCCACTTGCTTGAAAAGATCGAAGCAAAGGTTCCAAAAGCGAGACTTGCCTTCCTTCCGGGTAGCTTAGATTTTTTACGAGCTGGCGGACGAGTCAGCAATATGGCGTATCTTGGCGGGGCTTTGTTAAAAATTAAACCATGTATTGAATTAGTGGAAGGTAAGCTTGTTTCGACTAAAAAATATCGTGGAAAAATGAGCAAAGTGGCTGAAACTTTACTACTCGATTATTTACAGCAATACGACATTGATCGACAACAAATTTATTTTATATACTCTATCGGACTAAGTGAGACTATTAAAGAACGGATCAATGAAATTGCATTGGAAAAAGGATTTGAAAATATTCTTTGGATGGAAGCGGGCGCTATGATTTCGTCACATTCTGGTCCTGGAGGGTTTGGAATTGCGGGGATAGAAGTTTAACGTCAAAAAGGTACCTGGCAGATACAGGTACCTTAACTATGTTGAGCCCTACCCAATAAAACTCAAATACCGTTCCAATTCCATCGCTTCATAATCCACTACAAACTCCACAAACCCCTCATAATCCCCTGTAACAGCAGCCCGATCCAACAACTCATAATACTCAAATCGACGCTCAGTCTCAATAATAACCGGCAAATAACCCGATCGCACCAGCTCTAAATTCAACAATAAGCGAGCCGTCCTGCCATTGCCATCAGTGAATGGATGGATATTTACAAACTTACTATGAAGAATCGCTGCTCTTTCCACTGGATGTAAATCTGTAGCAGCATTGTACCATCCAATCAAATCCGTCATTAACTGCGGAACGACTACAGCATCAGGTGGTGTATGAGAGGCACCTGATATAATTACATTCTGCTCTCTATACTTCCCAGCATTTGCTCTGTCTATTGAATGCAAGACGTTGCCATGCAATTCTTTAATCACTATTTCTGAGAACAGTTGATTTCGCTGCATCATTTCTTCAGCAACTAAAATTGCTTCCTTATGATTTATAGCGTCTAGATGCTCTCTCATAGATTTTCCAGCAATAACTATGCCGTCCTCCAGCACTGCCTTCGTTTCATAAACCGTTAATCTATTTCCTTCAATCGCATTGGAGTGATATGTACTTTTAATTATAAAATCTTCTTTTAGGCTTCTAGTCAGTTCTTTAGAAAGTGGCCCGCGCTGATCAAGGCTCCTCTTCATCGATGTGAGTCTATCCAATGTTTCATTCATAGCTACTATCTCTCCTAATAAAGTAAGGGATATCACACAAGAGGTTCCTTGTACAATATCCCTAACTCGAATGGATGATATCAAACCTCAAAAAAGTTTGGAATGACTTCAGAGTTTTATTGCGACTGGTTCCTACTGTTAAATCTGCAATTCCCCAACTAATCCAATCTCCTCTTTTCGCTCCATCAGTAACGCTTGATGAGGAAGAGTAAATTTCATACCAAGATCAATGGAAATTTCCCCTTTATCCCACTCGTCTTTTTTAAAATCGATCGCTTTCTTTCCTAATGGAGCAATAAGGGTTTTGGGATCTGCATTCTTTTGAATGTTGTGGAATTGTTCATTTTCATAGGTTGTACATGCATAAACATCGCCAAGCGCTATTCCTAAAAATCCACACAATGCCTTTATATTGAGATAACTTGAGCGAAGCTTTAATTTTATATCCATCCATGTTTTGTTTCCTACACCACTCTTCATCTCAAACATATATAAATCCCAAGTCGCACCGTTTTCTTTTAAAATGAAGTGATCTATACATTTTTTCATACCGTTTTTCTTTTCTTGCCTCAAAAAACCGCATTTGTTTTTTTCATCATAGTCTTCTACGCAAATATTTACACCATCGACAGTTAGTTTTAATAAGCTTTTTCCATTTTTATCTTTCTCTTTTAACTCATAATATCTCTTCTCTGGAAGGAAATAGTCATCACTTATGAAATGGTCTATCCCATATTGTATTCGACTGTTATACATAAACTATTCCTCCTGAAAAGCATACACTTCATCTACAATTGACTGCAATGCTTCATTAAATGTCGGTACTACAAATCCATACTCATTGCTTTCTAACGTTTCTAGTATCGTTTTCTGCTTGTTGTCACTAGTGAATTGATACATTTGAATATCTTCTATACTTACTAAATCATCTTTGGTATATCCGTATTCTTCACGCAATTCATCAGAATTTTTATGTTTTTTAAGTTTAATCATGTTATTGATATGCTGTAAAATGGTTTCACTGTGCGTTGTAATCCATACAGGCACGTTGCTATTCATCAGTTTGATAATCATACGCGCCATCTTTTGTTGTAATTCAGGATGTAGGTGCGCTTCTGGTTCTTCAATTATTATAGTATTAAATTTGATGTTTGATTTTAACGTGAGCAAAATTGGAGATAACTCAGATACGACAGATGATGTAATGAATAACGGTAATTCTTTTGTTCCTCCTTCAGGTTTATATTTAATGACCGGAACAAAATCTTTTACGACGTTAATAGATCCTTTTGTCATGTCATTTTCAATATAATGAATAATATCTTTATATTTATCCGGATACTTTTTGGGTTCAAATTTAGTGATTAGTTGTAAAAAGTCCACGTACGGTAAGGTAAGCATGCTATGATCGCCATCTGGTTCTGCTGAGAAACTATTGTATATCGATTTCTCTATTAGCTGAGAGTAAGTGAGCATGAAGCCCGTTCTAGAAGCAGGTAAATAGATAGGCTCGCCTATTCTTCTACCTTTGACAATCGGGGTATACAAAGGAGCAGCTATATCGTGCATTAACAAGTTCCAACATATATAAGAATTCATTTTATATAAATCTTCACTAGAGTATCCTTCTTGAATAGGGAATTGTATAGCACTTTTAGTAGCAGAATATCTTGATCCTGCTTCTTTCCACTTTAATGAAATAGCATGTTTTCGTTCATAATTTTGAATTTCAATTTTCTCTGCCTCTAATTCAAAGTTAAATAACTTTTTTAATAATGGTTTTTTTTGTTTGTGTAGCATTTCGTTAAACCAATTAATATACATTTGAATTACTTCATTTGTAATGGGTACATTGTGATTTAAATTATATTCCAGCCAATCTTCACATGCCTTGTACTTATTCGAATTTTTTGGTGCGCTTTTAGGAAAAACATCTTTGCCTGCTGTTAAAATTCCCCATAGCAAAGTCATCATATAGCTCTTTCCTGAGTTATTATCCCCAACAAAACATAATAATGGAGAGATTTTCACATCAGCAGATTTGATTTTTGCAAAGTTTTCTACATGTAAAACCCAACGTTTATCCACTTAACAGCCTCCTTATACACTTTCTTATACTCTCATCATAACCAACAATCTGATAAAAGAACACTATATATTCAAGCTATGCAAAAAAAAGTACAATGGTGGCATATCTATCTAATAATTCTCATACACAATGAAGTCATGCTTCTCATTTACAGTCTCTAACAACACCACTATCCTCATAACCGAATACCCATTCCGTCGTAATATCTTTCATCACCAGCTTTAAGTAGTTCACTCGCAACTTATTCAATACAATCTATAATATCTAAGTGGTTGATGTTTAGTATAATATTGCAAAGCAATTCAAAATATTTCCGAAGTAGTATGGGGACCTGGCACCCACTACATGCACCTCCCTATTAAAATAAGGGATATCACACAAGAGGTTCTCTTGTACAATATCCCTTACATCTTATTACACCTTAATCTCATAATGGAGACGGCGAGAGTCGAACTCGCGTCCAAAGGCTCTGCTACTTCAGCGTCTACGCGTGTAGATTGATCATTTGGTTTCGCGCAAGCATTATGCCATCAATCAGGGCTTCCTGTGCGCTATTCCGGGAATCTCTTATGACAGCCTCAGAATGCAGATGTCATCGTAGCCCACTATAAGTGAACCTTACGCCTCCACATGAGCGATGGAAACGGAAGGTAGATTCAACAGCTTACGCTGCGAATGCTAGGTTGTTGTTTGTTTTGCCAGTTATTATTAACTGTCGTTTCTGACGGAGACGATCCCTCCGACGCGCGGCTCAAGCCCAGACCACCCCTGTCGAATCCGTAACGTCCCCGAAGGAAAGTCCGGAACCCAGGCCCGTTTCACTTAAAACGGCGGGTCGTACTTAATACTTCATCTAGTATATAATATTTCAGCTGGAATATCAATCTTGTTGATTGGATTTGAATACTCGTTGCATATCGCGCTTATGCTCTTTTTCTTTCAAGTCTTGGCGCTTATCATAGAGTTTCTTCCCTTTACCTACGCCAATCAATACTTTGGCGAACCCGTTTTTAATATACATTTTCAACGGGATGATCGAATAACCTTGTTCTTTCATCGTGCCTGCGAGTGAAGCAATTTGTTTTTTGTGCAACAGTAATTTTCGCACGCGAACCGGATCATGGTTATGAATATTCCCTTGTTCATACGGACTGATATGCATATTCGACAGCCATGCTTCGTTATTACGGATTAATATAAATGCGTCGCGCAACTGGACTTTCCCTTTGCGAATCGATTTAATTTCCGTTCCTTTTAACACAATTCCTGCTTCAATCGTTTCTTCAATTGCGTAATCAAAGTTCGCCTTTTTATTGACGGCGAGTACTTTTCCAGTTCCTTTGGCCATGCAACTTCCTCCCTGACAGAAGACCGGAGACACGCTCCAGTCTTATTTTTTCTTCGGACGTTTCTTAGATTTCTTTGGCATACCTTCATAAAACTTCTTCTTTGGCTTTTCATACTTTTTATTGCGCTTGTCGCTCGAACTTTTCGCTCCGCCACCCGCACTTGATTTACTACTAGTACTTTGACCTTGACTTCTTCCCCTACCTGCACCTTGGCCACGGCTCTTGCCTCTGCCGGCTTGGATGACTTTTGGTGTCTCTTTACGAGAGCCTCTGAAGTTTTCTTTCATTCCCACGATTTCGAAGTCTACTGCTTGCTCTTCCGGTTTAACAGACGTCACACGCACTTTTACTTCGTCCCCGATACGGTATTGTTTCGCTGTACGTTCCCCGATCATCATCATTTGGCGATCATCGAAGCGATAATAGTCGTCGTTCATGTTCTTGACATGCACAAGTCCTTCGATCGTATTCGCAAGTTCAACAAAGATACCGAAGTTCGTAACAGACGAAATGACGCCTTCAAACTCTTCCCCCACTTTATCGACCATAAACTGTGCTTTCTTCAATGCGTTCGTATCACGCTCTGCATCTACTGCACGACGTTCACGTTCAGACGTGTGGCGTGCGATTTCAGGCAGTTCGGCAGACCAATGGGCAATCGTTTGTGCCGACACGTCTTTATTGAATAAATACGTGCGAATGAGACGGTGAACGATCAAGTCTGGATATCTTCTGATCGGTGCGGTGAAGTGCGTATAGAACTCCGTCGCCAAACCGAAGTGACCGATACTATCTTGGAAATACTTCGCTTGTTGCATCGAACGCAATAGCATCGTCGAAATTAAAGATTCTTCTGGCAGTCCTTCGATGGATTCAACAATTTCTTGCAACGCACCTGAATCTACTTGTTTACCCGTTCCTTTGACGACGATTCCGAATGTCGTAAGGAACTCGAAGAAGCGCTGTAATTTCTCTTCTTTTGGATCTTCGTGGATTCGGTATAAGAAAGGTACTTTCATCCGGTCGAAGTGCTCTGCAACGGTCTCATTGGCAGCTAACATGAATTCCTCGATCAAACGTTCAGAAACGGTACGCTCGATAATGATCACGTCTGTCGGCCAGCCATCTTCATCTACGAGAATTTTTGATTCTTTGAAATCGAAATCGATGGCGCCACGGTTTTTACGCTTTTGACGGAAATTACTAGCTAGTTTCGCCATATCATTTAGCATCGGTACGATCTCTTCGTATTTCTTCGATAATTCTTCGTCTTGATGATCGATGATTTGGTACACTTCGTCATATGTCATGCGGTAACTTGAGTTGATAACACTCGGATAAATATCATGGTCAATCACTTTACCATTGGCATCTACTTTCATTTCGCATGTCAATGTCAAGCGGTCTTCGCCTGGATTGATTGAACAAATGCCGTTAGATAAACGATGCGGTAACATCGGAATGACGCGGTCTGTTAAATAGACACTCGTGCCACGGTCTGCGGCTTCAACGTCCATTGGAGAGTTTTCCGTGACATAATAGCTAACGTCCGAAATATGCACAAATAGACGATAGGATCCGTTGTCTTCTTTGAAGACTGAAATCGCATCATCCAAGTCTTTTGCATCGGCACCGTCAATAGTCATCGTCAATTCTTTACGTAAATCTCTACGGCCTTCGAAGTCTTCTGGCTGAACTGTCGTCGGTACACTGTTCGCGTGTTCCATGACGTCTTCAGGGAATTCGATCGCTATGCCGTGCTTATGAATGATCGATAGGATGTCTACACCTGGATCGTTTTTATGCCCGAGAATCTGTGTGATCATGCCAGTTGCATTGTTTTCATCGGTTGGCCAGTTGGTAATTTCCGCGATTACTTTTTGACCGTCTACCGCTTCCAATGAATGACCTTTTTCGATATACAAATCCATCGGCAATTTCTTGTCGTCCAGCAAGACGAAACCATATCCTTCATGTGCTTGATACGTTCCGACAACTTGCGTCGTTTTACGCTCGACGACTTTCGTGATGACGCCTTCGCGACGATCTCCGAATGAGCTGCCCGATACGCGTACGAGGACGATATCGCCGTTCATCGCGCCGTTTACTTCATGAGGTGGGATGAAGACATCATCGCCCTCCACTTCTTCTGGTACGACAAAGCCGAAGCCTTTGGCGTGACCGATGAATTTTCCGCGAAGAAGATTCATTTGTTCTGGTAAGCCGTAGCGGTTATTGCGTGAGCGAACGATTTTCCCGTTCTGTTCTAATTGTACGAGCATTTTTACTAGTTCTTTAAATTCGTCCGCCTGTTCTAAGTTGAGTGCTTCTTGAATCTCATGGACAGTGGACGGCATATAGGATTTTTCTTTTAATAAAGACATAACCCGCTCTTGTAACTCTTTTATATTTGGTTCCAAACAATCATCTCCTCCTTTTTTCATACTGTATAAGCTGTTAGAAACGTTGATTTCCGTTCCAGGCGGACGCGTTCCGCGGGCACGGCTTCAATCTCCTCGTCCGCTACGTGCAAAGACGTGCTCCTAACGCTTCGCTTTTACTCGCAAAAACCGTTCTTCGTTACGGCTTTCGCTTCCTGCGGGGCTTTCAGCTCGCGCTGTTCCCGCTGGAGTCGCCGCCTGAAACGAAAATCAACTGAGTGTTCTATTAATAACTAATTCCATTTCAAGGACTGAAATTCAACTTATATAGTTATATCTTCCCCTAATTTCACTCTTGCCAATCAAGGGATTCTAAAAAATGTAGTACGTTTTCGTGAAGTTGTGCTTTTTCGGGACCTAGTGTAATGACATGTCCTGATTCTTCGTACCATTGTAGTTGTTTTTCTGTGGATTGTGCTTCGTCATAGATAATTTGTGCGGAGTTCGGGTCGATTACGTCGTCGTGACGCGATTGAACTACGAGTAATGGTGTGTAGATGCAGTCGACTTGATCGCGCACATTTTGGACCATGGATTGTAGACCGTCAAGACCTGGCATTGACTTTGTTTTCAAGTCGTCCATTTCTCTCTTAATTTGCTCGTCTGATTGACCTGCGAACTTTTTGTAGTCTCGTGCATATTTCAGTACGCCTGACCACATCAAGTCGGTCGTTTTCATCGTCATCGGGGCACACATCGTCACGATGCCTTTTAGCGGAAATTGCGCTGCAAGTCTCAATGAAAATACGCCACCGAGTGATAATCCCGCCACAGCAATTTCTTCATATCCTGCCTCTTTTAGCTGATTGTATGCATCTACTACATCTTCCCACCACTGGTCAGGATTGGTCTTGATCAATTCTTCAGGTGGCACACCATGACCGCGGTAATGCGGTGCTAATGAAGTATAGTTGTGTTTTTCAAGGAAACGGCCAAGCATCCGCACATCCGCGGATGTTCCAGTAAACCCATGCAACAGTAATACCGCACGTTTTCCATGTTGAAAGAAGAATGGTTTCGGTTGGGCAATTCGCATGTTTTTCGTTCCTTTCTACGAAAAGCGCCTGACCGTTCAAACATGGTCAGGCGCTTGCATTTTATATTTTCATAATCGCAATGGTTAGGACAAAAAATAAGACAGATAAGATAATGGTCGCTCTTTGTAGAACGAGATCTAATCCACGTGCTTTTTGTTTTCCGAAAAGTTGCTCTGCGCCTCCGGAGATGGCCCCTGACAGTCCCGCACTTTTACCGGATTGCAATAAAACGACTACTATTAATGCTATAGCTACGACTATCAGCGATGCTGTGAAAACTGCATGCATGTTTTTCCACCTCCAAAAATAGCAAGTTACAACATTTCTATTCTACCAAAGCAAGTCCCTCGGCACAACCTTTTGTTACGAATTATGCCGATTGACTGGAACTATATTAGTTGAACATAAGAAGTAGTCATCCCATGGAAACCGTTGATTTCCGTTCCAGGCGGACGCTTTCCGCGGGCACAGCCTCAATCTCCTCGTCCGCTACGTGCAAAGACGTGCTCCTAACGCTTCGCTTTTACTCGCAAAAACCGTTCTTCGTTACGGTTTTCGCTACCTGCGGGGCTTTCAGCTCGTGCTGTTCCCGCTGGAGTCGCCGCCTGTAACGAAAATCAACTTAGTGTATCCTGAAATCTTTAATTCAACTTATCATAGTTGCTATTATTTATTCAAATTATAGAATGTGTCTTTGCCTAGGTACTGTGCTGTTTCAAACAATTGATCTTCGATACGAAGCAATTGATTGTATTTAGCGACACGGTCCGAACGAGAAGGTGCACCTGTTTTGATTTGACCAGCGTTTGTAGCTACTGCGATGTCTGCAATCGTGACGTCTTCTGATTCACCTGAACGGTGAGAGATGACTGCTGTGTAGCCCGCGCGTTTCGCCATTTCAATCGCATCGAATGTTTCAGTCAATGTACCGATTTGGTTCACTTTGATCAGGATCGAGTTACCGATGCCTTCTTTGATGCCGCGTGATAATTTCTCTGTGTTCGTAACGAATAGATCGTCACCCACTAATTGCACTTTGTTGCCAAGACGCTCTGTCAATAGCTTGTGGCCATCCCAGTCGTTTTCGTCCAAACCGTCTTCGATCGATACGATTGGGTACTTTTCACAAAGCTCTTCATACCAAGCAACCATTTCTTCAGATGTTTTACGAATATCTTCACCTGCAAGGTAGTAGTTGTTTTGGTCTTTGTCGTAGAACTCAGAAGAAGCTACGTCCATAGCAAGCAAGATGTCTTCGCCAGCTTTGTAACCTGCTTTTTCGATGGCTTCGATAATAGTAGAAAGTGCTTCTTCGTTAGACGCAAGGTTCGGAGCAAATCCGCCTTCGTCTCCCACTGCTGTGTTCAAGCCTTTACCGTGAAGAACAGATTTTAGGCTGTGGAAAATTTCCGTACCCATGCGAAGGGCATGACGGAAAGATTCTGCGCCAACTGGCATAATCATGAATTCTTGGATGTCGACGTTGTTATCTGCGTGCTCTCCACCGTTTAAGATATTCATCATCGGTACTGGTAGTTGCTTCGCATTGAAGCCGCCAAGGTACTGGTACAACGGAACGTCTAAGTAGTCTGCTGCTGCGTGTGCAACCGCCATAGACACACCAAGGATCGCGTTAGCGCCGAGTTTCCCTTTATTCTCCGTACCGTCTAGTTCGATCAATGCTCTGTCGATAACCACTTGATCCAATACCGAGTAGTTGTCTTCGAATTCTGAAGCGATCACTTCATTGACGTGATCTACTGCTTTCAATACGCCTTTACCGTTATAACGATTTTCGTCGCCGTCACGTAGTTCTACCGCTTCATACTCCCCAGTAGATGCACCGGATGGTACGATGGCACGTCCAAAGGCACCGCTTTCTGTGAATACTTCTACTTCTACAGTTGGATTGCCTCGTGAATCCAATACTTCTCTAGCTTGAATGTGGGTAATGATTGGCATGAAAATCTCTCCTTAGAATAATGGTTTTCCGGTCATTTCAACCGGTTGTGGAATTCCTAACATTTTCAACATCGTCGGTGCCAAGTCTGCAAGAATACCGTCTGCGCGCAACACGACATCTGGATTCGTGATAATGACAGGTACAGGATTTGTCGTGTGCGCTGTCATCGGTTGTCCACCGATTGTCGTCACTTCATCCGCATTGCCGTGATCCGCTGTGATGATAGCCGATCCGCCTTTTGCTGATAAAGCGTCAATGATTCGGCCTAAACACGCATCGACCGTTTCAATCGCTTTTACAGTTGGCTCTAGCATTCCGCTATGGCCGACCATATCCGGATTCGCGAAGTTTAGGATAATGGCATCTTGTCGTTCCGCTTCGATTTCGGCCACTAACGCATCCGTTACTTCGTATGCGCTCATTTCCGGCTTCAAATCGTACGTTGCGACTTTTGGCGAATTGATCAGAATTCGAGTTTCCCCTTCAAACTTTTCTTCGCGTCCGCCACTCATGAAGAACGTCACATGTGGATACTTTTCCGTTTCCGCAATTCGCAACTGACGCTTGCCTTGGTCTTCAAGCACTTCACCGATTGTTTTGGTTAAATTGACATTATGGAATACAATGTCCGCTACTACATCATCATTATAATGCGTAAAGCCGACAAAATGTAAGTCCGTAAATTTTTTCACGCCTCGATCGAAGCCGTCGAAGTCCGGTTGCGTGATAGCACGTGACAATTGAATCGCACGGTCTGGACGGAAATTGAAGAAAATCACCGCATCTCCATTGTCAATCGTCGCCACCGGTTTGCCGTCTTGTTGAATGACAAACGGCTCAACAAACTCATCATGTATTTCTTCGGTATAAGAAGCTCGGATTCCTTCTTCTGCTGAATGACAATGTGGTCCGATTCCATATACCATTGCGTCATACGTTTTCTGCACACGTTCCCAACGCTTGTCGCGGTCCATCGCAAAATATCTGCCGGACACAGTCGCGATCTGGCCGACACCGACTTCTTTCATCACATCTTCTGTACGTTTGATATATGGAAGTGCCGTCGTCGGTCCTACGTCACGGCCGTCAAGGAATGCATGCAAGTAGACACGTTCTACACCGTGTTCTTTGGCCATTTTCAATAAAGCAAATAAATGCTCATAATGACTGTGAACGCCTCCGTCAGACAGTAGTCCCATGACGTGAAGTGCAGAGCCTTTCGTTTTGACATGCTCCATCGTCTCAAGCAATGTCGCGTTAGCAAAGAACTCGCCTTCACGAATGGATTTATTGATGCGCGTTAAGCTTTGATAGACGATACGGCCAGCACCAATGTTCAAGTGACCTACTTCAGAGTTCCCCATTTGTCCTTCTGGTAACCCTACTGCTTCTCCACACGCCGTCAATGTTGCGTGCGGGTAGTTTTCCCACAGCAAATCAAAGTTCGGGATGTTAGCGTGTGCTACCGCGTTTCCATACGTTTCGTCTCGTAAGCCGAAACCGTCCAGGATAATTAACGCGACTGGTTTATTCGCCATGAGTTCCAGCCTCCACCAATTTTACGAATGCCGCTGGATCGAGACTTGCTCCCCCGACTAACGCACCGTCAATATTGTCCTTACTAAGTAATTCAGCGATATTTTCTGGCTTTACACTGCCGCCGTATTGAATACGTACTGCATCTGCCACGTCTGATGAATAAAGTGTTTCGATCTTATGACGGATTGCGGCACATACTTCATTGGCATCGTCAGCCGTTGCAGTTTTGCCTGTGCCGATCGCCCAGATAGGTTCGTACGCAATGACGGACTGTTTCGCTTGTTCCGCTGTGACGCCGAAAAACGCTTTTTCCACTTGTGCTGAAACGATCGAAACCGTTTCAAGTGCTTCGCGCTGTTCCAATGTTTCTCCTACGCAAACAATCGGTACTAGGTGATGATTGAACGCTGCGTGTACTTTTTTATTCACTGTTTCGTCGGTTTCATTGAAATACTGACGACGCTCAGAATGTCCCAAAATGACATACTGTACACCTACGTCTTCAAGCATAGCCGGGCTGATTTCGCCTGTGAATGCCCCTTCGTCTGTATCGTGCATCGTTTGAGCGCCTACTTTGATCGCAGTCGTTTCAAAACGTTGTAGTAAGTCGTTCAGATACAATGCAGGCGGGCAGATCACTGCTTCGACTTGATCTGACGCCGTGAGTTGTTCTTTCATGTGTTCCGCAAATTCTGCAGCTTCACCAGATAATTTAAACATTTTCCAGTTGCCCGCAATGATTCGTTTTCGCAAAAGAATTCCTCCTTATTCTCGATCTTGTAATACAGCTACTCCTGGCAATTCTTTGCCTTCCATGAATTCGAGTGAAGCGCCGCCACCTGTAGATACGTGGTCCATTTGTTCCGCGACTTCAAACTTTTCAACAGCCGCCGCAGAGTCGCCTCCACCAATTACTGTATAAGCAGCTGTTTCAGCCATCGCGTCCGCCACTGTTTTCGTGCCGTTTGCGAATGCTTCCATTTCAAACACACCCATCGGCCCGTTCCAAATGACGAACCTTGAATCTTTAATGACTTGCTCGTAACGCTCTGCTGTTTCAGGTCCGATATCGAGACCCATCCAGCCTTCTGTAATGGCATCGACTGAAACCGTTTTAGTTTCTGCATCAGCAGCAAACTTATTCGCAACGACTGCATCTGTCGGTAAGTATAAAGTGACTGCCTTTTGCTTCGCTTTTTCAATGAAAGACTTCGCCAACTCTACTTTATCTTCTTCTACTAGTGAATCTCCAGTTTCGTGACCTTGTGCGCGGGTGAATGTATACGACAATCCGCCACCAATCAACAAGTTATCGACTTTATCCAACAAATTATCGATGACGCCAATTTTGTCTTTTACTTTCGCGCCGCCTATGATTGCGGTGAAAGGACGATCGGGATGAGACAATGCTTTTCCGAGAACATCTAATTCTTTCTCGAGTAAGAAGCCAAGAACGCCGGGTATGTACTCTGCAATTCCAGCAGTGGAAGCATGTGCGCGGTGCGCTGTTCCAAATGCGTCATTCACAAAAACGTCTGCTAGATTGGCAAATTGCTTGGATAGTTCCGTATCATTCTTCTCTTCGCCTGGATTAAAGCGAACGTTTTCAAGCAAAATCACGTCGCCGTCTTTCATTTCTGCAATCGCTTTTTCCACTTCATCACCGATTGATGAATCAAGTTTCTTCACTGTTTTACCTAGAAGCTCAGACAATTTATCGCCTGCAGGTGTCAAACGCATATCTTCTTGCACTTCACCTTTAGGACGTCCTAGGTGACTAGCTAATATTACTTTTGCCCCCGCATTTGTCATATATTCAATTGTGGGTAGTGCCGCTTTAATACGTGTATCATCCGTTACCTTTCCATCTTCCATCGGTACGTTGAAATCCACGCGACAAAATACGCGCTGGCCGTTCAATTTAATATCTCTGATTGTCTTTTTCATGTTCATTCAATAAGTCCTCCTCGGCATAAATACAAAAAGAGGAACGGGTTTCTCCGTTCCTCTCACCCATATTTATTCATTATAATCGGTTACTTGTGGAATGGCTACGATTTATAACAGAATTGATGGTTTTCTCATCTTATAGGCCTTGTTTGTTCATATATCGTGCAAGATCGATACAACGAGCGGAGTAACCAGACTCATTATCGTACCAAGAAATGACTTTTACCATATTGCCTTCCATGACCATTGTAGACAAACCATCTACTGTGGAAGAGGCCGTGTTTCCATTGTAATCAACAGAAACTAATGGCAAGTCACTGAAGAATAGACGTCCTTTTAACTCGCCTTCAGATGCTTTCTTCAATGCAGCGTTGACATCTTCTACCGTCACGTCTTTTTCTAATTCCGTCACAAAGTCTACAAGTGAAACATTTGGAGTCGGCACACGTACTGCCATTCCATCCAATTTCCCTTTCAATTCAGGAATTACTTTCGTTACAGCAGAAGCTGCACCCGTTGTCGTTGGAATCATCGACACGCCAGCCGCACGCGCACGTCGGTAGTCGGAGTGTGGAAGGTCGAGAATTTTCTGGTCGTTTGTATACGAGTGAATAGTCGTCATCATACCACGCTTAACGCCGAATGAATCGTTCAACACTTTCACGACAGGTGCTAAACAGTTCGTCGTACAAGACGCGTTCGATACGATATGGTCGTTCGCTGGATCGTACGTTCCTTCATTGACACCCATCACAAGTGTAGTCATTTCGCCTTGCGCTGGAGCAGACAAGATCACTTTCTTCGCGCCTGCATCGAGGTGTTTTTGCAATCCTTCTTTTGAACGGAAGACACCTGTACAATCGATGACGATATCTACGCCAAGGTCTTTCCAAGGTAGGTTCGCAGGATCTTTTTCTGCAAACACGCTGATCTTTTTGTTATTTACACGAATTGAAGATTCATCTGATTGCACGTCTGCATCGAAAATGCCGTGCACGGAATCATATTTCAATAAATGAGCCAACATCGCTGCGTCTGTCAAATCATTGATCGCCACTACTTCTACATCTTCTGTTGCAAATGCTTCACGAAGTACCAATCGTCCAATTCGTCCAAATCCATTAATCGCTATTTTCACTGTCATACTAAATCGCCTCCGTTAAGATAGTTGTAATCTTTTCGCCTTTTAGGCTTTGTATCTGCGTTTCACATTAACGACAGCATATTCTCCGCTGCGCCTTCGTCTGTCACTAAAATAGTCTGGGACGGTGCACTTGCTAAATACGACAGCAGTGCTTCCGCTTTACTCGCCCCGCCAGCTACTGTGAGCACGAGCGGGACGTCTTGCAATTGTTCCATTTGAATCCCAACTGTACGGATACGATGGACAATTTCACCTTGTTGATTAAAATAAAAGCCGAATGCTTCTCCTTTTGCTTGCCGATCTTGTAGAATCTGCTGTTCTTCGTCAGGAGAATTTCGCAATACAGCCATTTTCGTCGCATTCCCAACACCATGGATCACGCAGTCGGTGCGACTATATAACGCCAACATCTCTTTGGCGGCGGGCTCATGCTGGAATACCGCATGTGCTTCTTCACTCAAAGTATCTGGATAATAAAACGCTTTGTATGTTGCATGACATGTTTCTGCAAATGAAGCAGCAATCATATTCGCCTGTAACCCAATTTCTTCTCCCACACCACCTCTTGCTGCGATAAATTGCACATCAGGCAACTCATCTTGCTGCATAAACGATGGAATCGCGGCTACTGTACTACCGCCAGTTACTGCGACAATTTCCTTTCCCTTAATGCGGGAGCGAAATTGCTTCGCCGCTTGCATACCGAGCAACTTTTTCGTCAAAGGTGAATCATCAGAATCGCCTTCCACTACATGTACTTGTAGAATCCCGAGGCGCTCCGCCAACTCATTCGCAAGTTGTCGTCTGCCCGATCTTTCCTCCATCGTATCATGCAATGCAAAGAGCACTTCTATACCTTTTTCCGTAGTCGACACGCCTTCTTTCGCAATATGCACCAGTTCTTGTTCTTTCAATAAATCGAGCATCGTCCGTGTTTCCCTTTCGGAATAACCAGACATAGAACTAAGCGTTCGTCTGCCAACAGGCCCCGACGCTTTGATTAGTTTCAACATATGATAACGTTGCTCGATCAACAGTGGAAGTTCAGGTATAAGTGCGAGTTGTGCTTCATAAAATGATAAGTTCACTTACATCCCTCTTTTCAAGTGGGTTATATTTGATCCCGTATAATTAATATTGTCCCACCTAGGGTAAAAAATACTATACGTGAAGTATAGCATACTCAGAAATGAAACACAACGAGAAAGCGTTTTCATTGTTCGATTAATTCCAAAAGATCGATATAGCCGATATTTCCAAATGCCAACACCTGTCCTTCGTGTTCGATGACGGGGATCATTAGCATGTATTTTTCATGGATGTCGTCATCTTCTTCTATATTGAACGTCTGCCACTCGAGTGGATAATCTTCCGCGACCAAGCGAAGCATTCGTTCCGCTTCTTCGCACAGTCCACAATTAGGTTTCGTGTAGAATTGAATTTTCATATGTAGGTCACCTCGTTTTTATTTATGATTACATGGAATTGGTTATTTTTCTAGGGATTTGATTTTTTGGGGGGGTTGGGGTTGGGGTTGGGGTTGGGGTTGGGGTTGGGTGGGTTATGAGCGGTTATGGGGTTGGATTGAGCGGGTAACCTGGAACTATGAGCGGTTGCGGATCGCGATTGAGCGGATAACGCTACGCATAGAGCGCTTGCCGCGGCATATAGAGCGGATTGCGGGATTCATTGAGCGGAAGCCGCTAATGCCAAAGACTAGATGGCGCGGCGATAGAATACCGGGATATTAGGTGTAGCGCCGCGGGCATAGAGCGGATGCGAGGCTACATAGAGCGGGTAACCTGGAACTATGAGCCGTTGTGGATCGCGATTGAGCGGATAACACTACGCATAGAGCGCTTGCCGAGGCATATAGAGCGGATTGCGGGATTCATTGAGCGAAAGCCGCTAATGCCAAAGACTAGATGGCGCGGCGATAGAATGCCGGGATATTAGGTGTAGCGCCGCGGGCATAGAGCGGATGCGAGGCTACATAGAGCGGGCAACGTGGAACTATGAGCCGTTGCGGATCGCGATTGAGCGGATAACGCTACGCATAGAGCGTTTGCCGAGGCATATAGAGCGGATAGCGGGATTCATTGAGCGGAAGCCGCTAATGCCAAAAACTAGATGGCGCGGCGATAGAATACCGGGATACCAGGTGTAGCGCCGCGGGCATAGAGCGGATGCGAGGCTACATAGAGCGGATTGCGTGGAACTATGAGCCGTTGTGGATCACGATTGAGCGGATAACGCTACGCATAGAGCGCTTGCCGAGGCATATAGAGCGGATTGCGGGATTCATTGAGCGGAAGCCGCTAATGCCAAAGACTAGATGGCGCGGCGATAGAATACCGGGATACCAGGTGTAGCGCCGCGGGCATAGAGCGTATGCGAGGCTACATAGAGCGGGCAACGTGGAACTATGAGCCGTTGCGGATCGCGATTGAGCGGATAACGCTACGCATAGAGCGCTTGCCGCGGCATATAGAGCAGATAGCGGGATTCATTGAGCGGAAGCCGCTAATGCCAAAGACTAGATGACGCGGCGATAGAATGCCAGGATATAAGGTGTAGCGCCGCGGGCATAGAGCGGATGCGAGGCTACATAGAGCGGGCATCGTGGAACTATGAGCCGTTGCGGATCGCGATTGAGCGGAAAACGCTACGCAAAGAGCACTTGCCGAGGCATATAGAGCGGATTGCGGGATTCATTGAGCGGAAGCCGCTAATGCCAGAGATTGGATGGCGCGGCGATAGAATACCGGTATACCAGGTGTAGCGCCGCGGACATAGAGCTGATGCGAGGCTACATAGAGCGGGCAACGTGGAACTATGAGCGGTTGCGGATAGCGATTGAGCGAATAACGCTACGCATAGAGCGCTTACCGCGGCATATAGAGCGGATTGCGGGATTCATTGAGCGGAAGCCGCTAATACCAAAAACTAGATGGCGCGGCGATAGAATGCCAGGATATTAGGTGTAGCGCCGCGGACATAGAGCGGATGCGAGGCTACATAGAGCGGATTGTGTGGAACTATGAGCGGTTGTGGATCGCAATAGAGCGGATAACGCTACGCATAGAGCGTTTGCCGAGGCATATAGAGCGGATAGCGGGAATCATTGAGCGGAAGTCGCTAATGCCAGAGATTGGATGGTGCGGCGATAGAATACCGGGATATTAGGTGTAGTGCCGCGGGCATAGAGCCGATGCGTAACTCCAATACACCACAAAAAAAGTGACGATAACTCATCAATCGAGTCATCGTCACTTTCTGCGAAACAAGCTATTACCAACTTCGTCCTGCTCCGCCACCACCACCGGAACCACCGCCGCCGAAGCCACCAAAGCCTCCGCCGCCGCTACTTCCACCTCCGAAGCCGCCACCACCGGAACCAGGGAAGAATATCGGTCCGACGCTAGATCGACCACGTGGACCGCCTCCACCGCCTCTTCCTCCGCCGCCGAAAAAGACGCGGAAGATAATGTAGAGAACGATGATCACAATAACAAACGATGGAATGCCGACGTCTTCTTCACCTTGTTCGGGGTATACGACCGGCAACTCATCGCCTTCGAGTCCGTATTCCGCGGCTATTTCATTATAGAATGCTTTGTACGCTTCCATAATCGCGAGGTCTGGTTGTTCTTGCCTTAAATATGGCATCGCGAGTTCATCAATATAACGTCCTACTTTGCCGTCAGGAAGTGCTCCTTCCAAACCGTAGCCAGTTGTTAAATAGAACTTACGCTCAATACCTGCCGCTTCATTTTTTTCTGTGGAAACGACAAGCAATGCACCATTATTCATTTCTTTATCGCCTAATTGCAATTCACGAAGCAAGCGCAGTGCATACTCCTCAACGGGCTCGCCTTCGAGGGAATAAACTGTACGAACAGCAAGTTCTGCTTTCGTGGCCGCTTGCAAGCGCATGCCATACTCTTCTATTTCCGCTTCTTGAGCGGGTGTTAAAATATCTGCATCATCCACTACCACATCTGTAATCGCATGAACGGTCGTCGTACCAGTTAGGGCTACTAGTAGCGCTACGAAGAACATGCAGACGCGGTGCATCACTTCACGTCATCCCCAAAATCGACTGATGGCGGTTGTTGCGCCCCTTCGACCGCTTTGAAGTATTCTTTTTCATCGAATCCAAAGATCGAAGCTACGATTTTACCAGGGAATCGTTTAACGGTTCTATTGAAGACAGATACGACGTCGTTATAATCTTTACGTGCAACTGCGATACGATTTTCTGTCCCAGCTAATTCATCCATTAGCTGTTGGAAGTTTTGGTTTGCTTTTAAATCTGGATAATTTTCTACCACTACTAATAAACGACTTAATGCGCTCGATAGTTCTGAATCTGCTGCTGCTTGTTCTTCAGGACCTTGTGCACCGGCCATTTTACTTCGTGCGTTCGCAATGTTCTCAAGCACCTCTTTTTCATGTGAGGCGTATCCTTTCACGGTATTGACTAAGTTCGGGATTAAATCTACTCTACGTTGTAATTGCGTTTCAATCTGTGCATACGACTGGTTGACGTCTTCATCCAAGTTCACTAACTTGTTGTAGGAAGGAACGATCATAATCGCTGCGATGATTACTAACACTATAATGGCTATAAGCGGGCCAGCTAATTTCTTCATACATCACTACTCCTCTCATCATTTCATTAGTATGTACTTACCCTACTTCTTTCACTCGCCAAACTTCCTGAAGCAATATTTTAAAAGTGAATGGTTGGGTCTATCCCCCATTTACTTCCTATGTATAAGCATAAACTACATACAATATGATGCATTTATTCAATTACAGGTGCTCGTAGATAAAATTACAGGATTTTTTCAAGAACTACTTTACAGATAATTTTGAGTACGCTATACTGATAAAAGTTGCGCGAGGGAAACAATATAGTACCAATCATGCATTAGAGTTGCATAAGGGAAACTATTGTTTTATATTATTACTTATAAAAAACTATACTGCTTCTTGACTAAAATAAAAGTTGTATTCCTTTTATCTGAAAGTTGCACTAGGGAAAGAAAAGAGGAGGAAACTAGATGATAGATCCGATATCAGTCAATAATATAACGGTTTCGTATGACGGCCATGAAGTGGTAAAAGATGTTTCTTTTTCATTTGGGGCTGGTAGTTTGATTGGTGTTCTCGGGCCCAATGGTGCGGGTAAATCTACATTGATGAAAGCGATGCTTGGCTTAATCCATAAAGATCATGGAGATGTAAAAATCGGTAGCAAGACGGTGGATTCCATGCGTAAGCAAATTGCTTATGTTCCGCAACGTTCCAATATCGACTGGAACTTCCCTATCATCGTAAAAGATACGGTTTTGCTTGGAACCTATCCGAAAATTGGCTTGCTAAGACGTCCGCGTAAAGCAGATAAAGAATGGGCAATGGAGTGTTTAAAGCAAGTAGGAATGGAAAGCTTTGCAAATCGCCAAATCGGTGAGTTATCAGGCGGCCAGCAGCAGCGAGTATTCCTCGCACGTGCATTAGCGCAAAAGGCGGATTACTTCTTCCTTGATGAGCCATTTGTAGGAATTGACGTATCTAGTGAAGAAATCATTATTGGGATATTGCGTAAAATGCAAGCTACTGGCAAAGTGATTTTCGTTGTTCACCATGACTTATCAAAAGTGAAAAAATATTTTGACGGGCTAATCCTTATTAATAAAGAGTTAATTGATGCAGGTCCCACGAATAAAGTATTCCAGTCAAGCAATATGGCAAAAGCATATAACCGTGAATTTATGATCGACGGCTTGGAGGTTTCTATGTAATGGAATTCATTCAAGACTTAATGACGTACAACTTCTTACAAAAAGCATTGATTACGTCGATCATGGTCGGCATCATTTGTGGAGTGATTGGAAGTTTCATTGTCCTTCGGGGTATGGCTTTGATGGGCGATGCGATTTCCCACGCGGTTCTACCAGGTGTTGCCATTTCTTATATGCTTGGAATTAGTTATTTCTATGGGGCAGTGTTTACGGGTGTTCTTACAGCATTCAGTATCGGTGCCATATCTCAAAATAGTCGAATCAAAAATGACTCCTCTATCGGCATTGTCTTTTCAGCGTTTTTCGCTCTCGGTATTATTTTAATCACACAAGCGAAAAGTGCGACAGATTTGACGCAGATTTTATTCGGTAACGTGTTGTCTGTGCGCAGTTCCGATATGTGGCTGACATTGATCATCGGTGCCATTGTGATTTTAGTAGTCGTTTTGTTCTTTAAAGAACTACTCGTTTCCAGTTTCGATGAGACGATGGCTGCGGCATACGGTTTGAAAACACGTTTGATTCACTACACGATTATGTTTTTACTGACATTGGTGACAGTCGCTTCACTACAGACTGTCGGTGTGATTCTTGTTGTATCTTTATTGATTACACCCGCTTCGACAGCGTATCTGTTAACGAATCGACTATCGGTCATGGTCGCACTGGCAGCATTTTTCGGTGCTGTGTCTTCCATCACTGGACTGTATTTCAGTTTCTTGTACAATATGCCTTCGGGACCCGTGATCGCCTTGGCAGCAACAGCCATTTTCGTCTTGGCATTTTTATTCTCACCTAAGCAAGGTGTTATTGTGGGGATGTTCCGTAAAAAGTTCAAACGTAAATCGATTACAGGCGCAACCAATTAAACGTTTAACCGCCTCGACAAAAATAAAAATTTATTATTCGTAAAGGAGTAGAATGTATTACATGAAGAACATAGCAAAATGGCTTACACTATCATTGCTCGCTGTATTGATGTTAGCAGCATGTGGTAATGATGAAGGTAAGAAGACAGAAAGTACGGATGATGATAAAACGGCGGAAACAGGCGACAAGCTGAAAGTCGTTACATCATTTACCATCATTGCGGATATGGCACGCGAAATCGGTGGGGACTATGTGGATGTATATAACTTAGTACCAACTGGAACGGACCCTCATGAATATGAGCCTTTGCCAAATGATATTAAAGCCGCAACCGATGCAGATGTATTATTCTACAACGGTTTAAACCTTGAAGGCGGAGAAAAAGGCTGGTTCTTCAAAATGATGGATTCGGTTGGTCAGAAAGATGAAAACATATATAGCTTGACTGAAGAAGTAGAACCAAAGTATATCGGTGGAGAAGACGGAAGTGATGAGGAAATCAACCCACACGCGTTTATCGATCCAGCTGTTGGTGTGAAGATGGCAGAAGCTATGCGCGATGTATTGATCGAAAGACACCCGACAGAGAGTGAAAAGATTCAACAACAAGGTGACGAGTACGTACAACGTCTACAAGAATTAGACGATGAATTCGCAGAACGCATATCAACAATACCTGAAGAAAACCGTGTGCTCGTCACAAGTGAACGTGCATTCCAATACTTGAATGACCACTATGGTTTGAAAGAAGCGTTTATCTGGGAAATCGATACCGAAGAGAATGGTTCCCCAAAACAAATCAAAGAACTCATTCACTATATCCAAGAACACAAAGTTCCTGTTTTATTCGTAGAATCTAATGTAGATACTCGCCCAATGGAAACTGTTTCCGCAGAGACCGGTGTTCCAATTGCTGAAAAGCCTATCTACTCTGATGAAATTGGTAACCCTGGTGACGCGATCGATACGTATATAAAATACTTGAACTACAATATGAATCTCATCCATGATGAGTTAAGCAAAGAACGATAATCCGCTCGGTCAACCAACTTGAGACAAAAAGGAAGCCACACTCCCCTGTGGCTTCTTTTTTGTTTGTCTACATGTATTGAATATATAAGTCTGAACTTATATGATATAGATACTAAAAATAAAGGAGAATTTTATGAACCCTGAGCAAATGGAACGTTACTTAAAAACAATTGGGGATCAATCCCGATTACAATTGTTGAAAGCATTGGAGCAAAAGCCTTTATGCATTTGTGATTTAAATACTTTACTAGATGTATCACAACCTGCAATCAGTCAGCATATGCACAGACTAAAAAGTGATGAAATCGTACTGAATGAACGACGCGGACGCTGGGTATATTGGTCACTTAATAGCTCCCATCCCCGCTTCTTGTTATTACTGGAATTATTGAAACTATTACCGGTTCCTACTATTGAATGTAGCAAGGAGGAGAACCCATGCAAATAATACTAGCTTCTCTTATATTTCTACTCACACTAGTCTTTGTTATTTGGCAGCCACGCAACCTATCTATCGGCTGGTCTGCCATCGCTGGGGCAGTTCTCGCTCTACTTGCGGGCGTTGTTAGTTTTACTGATGTCATCGACGTAACATCTATCGTATGGAATGCTACATTGACATTCGTCGCGCTGATTATCATTTCATTGATCCTCGATGAAATTGGATTTTTCGAGTGGTCTGCATTACATATGGCGCGCTTTGCAAAAGGAAGCGGCGTGCGAATGTTTTTACTAGTCATCCTACTTGGCGCCGGTGTGTCGGCTTTCTTTGCTAATGATGGGGCCGCATTAATACTCACTCCCATTGTCCTCGCAATGGTGCGTGCACTTGATTTCAAAGAAAAGATGATCTTGCCCTTTGTCATGGCGTCGGGATTCATTGCGGATACTACTTCCCTGCCACTTGTCGTTAGTAATCTCGTGAACATCGTCTCTGCCGATTTCTTCGGTATCGGTTTCGCTGAATACGCAAGCAGGATGATTATCCCAAACTTCTTCAGTCTCGGCGCAAGTATTCTCGTATTGTATATGTATTTCCGTAAATCTATACCGAAACGTTTTGATGAAAAGTTGTTGCGAACACCCGCCAGCGCGATACGGGACCATAAAATGTTCCGCATTTCCTGGGTAGTACTCGGCGTATTACTGTTCGGTTACTTTATAAGCGAATCACTAGGTTTACCCGTCTCCTTCATCGCGGGTTCCATTGCGATCGTATTCTTGCTGATCGCGAGGACGAGCGAAGCGGTGCAGACTAAAACGGTCATCAAAGGAGCACCATGGGCTATTGTGTTCTTTTCCATCGGGATGTACGTAGTCGTCTATGGATTGCGCAATGCAGGATTGACGTCTATATTGACAGGCTTGATCGAGTGGACATCAAGTCATGGCTTGTATGTTGCAACGATTAGCATGGGCTTTATCGCAGCCATCCTGTCGTCAATCATGAATAACATGCCGACTGTGATGATTGATGCGTTGGCAATCCAGGATGCCGCGGTTCCGCCTAATGTTCGGGAAGCTTTGATTTATGCGAATGTGATCGGATCTGATTTAGGTCCGAAGATGACACCGATCGGATCGCTTGCGACGTTGCTTTGGTTGCATGTGCTATCGTTAAAAGGTGTGCGCATTTCATGGGGGTATTATTTTAAAGTAGGTGTTGTATTGACCGTGCCTACACTTCTCATTACGTTGACGGGGTTATGGTGGTGGCTTTCAGTTTCTTAAAAAGGATAGTACCGACAGTTGGACAAGGAATATATTTGAATCGGCTGCTTAAAAGCACTGGTTGGATGATCAGTAAATTACGGAGATGACAATCGTAGTACCTAAAATGGAATCTTCTGAAACATTTTTAAAAGAATGGTTCGCTGTATCTTCTCCGAGACACTTGATTGCGCCAAGACGAATATATTCCTCCTAACTGATTTTCCTTTTAATTTACACATTAGTTTCTGTCATAAAAATCCATTTATTCATTTTATACGGGTATAGATCATACGTTATTTTTCACTTTTGACTAGTGCTTACATCGGCATAGGTTTTTATAAAAAAGCCTTCTGTTTTCGACCATTCACAATACAGTATATTTTGAAGATGAACATGCCCTAGGCGTTCCATTTCAGCATAAAGCCACGCTTCCGTTTTGCCAATAAAGTCTAATACCTCCTTCTCAATTTGTCCCTCATCAATTAGTAGTACGCTCGGTTCTTCTTCTCGGTTCTCAAGATTAATATCTTGAACCGTCAAGGTTTTGTACTTGGCGTATTGGTTAACTGAAATATTTCCTCCTGGCTCGATAAATAAGTCCCGTACTTCTCTTAGTGAAAAAATCCCTTGCATACGAAGCATCGTTCTCAACTGTTCCATTTCCAATTGGTTTTTATCCATCAATTTTTTATTGATTTTACCATCATGGATCAGCTTGTCCGTTTCCCCTTTAATGAATATACGTAACGGATTAGAAAGGGTGACAAGTTTTTCAATGGCATAAATGGTAATCGCCCACACCACAACCGAAAATAAAAACAGTAAGATGGAGATCTTTTCATCGTAGAGGCTCTCTTCAAGAATTCCACCGAAAACAAGGAGATACACCACATCATACGGCGTCATTTGACTAAGATGTTTTTTCCCTAGTAGTCTTATGACAATCAGCAATGCCACTAAGCCGATTACAAGCTTTCCACCATTCAGTAAATAATCCAGCCTAAACACCTCCAGACTTATTCACAATTAATAAAAAAACAGTTAACTACTAAGCTAATCCGTCTAGAACTCTTCCCCTCCTGTTTCTATCAGCACTTACAGATAACATTCCCCGTTTGCATATTGAGCTAAACAAGGAAAGCCTGTTTGTCTCACTTATGTAAGCGGAAGATCATCTTGATACTGTGGAATACCCATACGAGACTAAAGACTGCCAAGAGATATTTAACAATGAAGTTTAAAAGAAGGTCTATGCGGGGAAAATGTAGAATAGAAAGTCATGAGCAATAGAAATCCGAACATAAAAAAGCGTTTGAACATGATCGCAAAATGCGAACTGTTCAAACGCTTCACTATGATGCCCTCGACGGGAGTCGAACCCATATTTCAAGCTTCGGAGGCTTGCGTGCTATCCATTGCACCACGAGGACTAAACGTGTAGTATCAAGCTTTAACTATAATTTACTCGACTACAGAAAAAAGCTTTTCTTCTGTAAGAGACATCTTCCATTATATCGTAGAATATAATGAAAAGCAATGTGTATTTTTAAGGCAAATGATTTGACCTTTGTTGACCTTAATAGGTAAAATACAGTTATAGTTGAAATACGAAATGATTTCAACGGAACGAATATTATGAAGTGATAAAAGGAGGAAGTCTAATTGAATCTAATTCCTACAGTTATTGAACAAACAAACCGTGGTGAGCGAGCGTACGACATCTACTCTCGTCTATTGAAAGATCGTATTATCATGCTCGGGAGCGGCATTGACGACAACGTGGCAAACTCTATCGTTGCACAATTGCTATTCTTGGAAGCTGAAGATCCAGAAAAAGATATCTCCATTTACATTAACAGCCCAGGTGGAAGTATCACAGCAGGTATGGCAATCTACGATACAATGCAATATATCAAACCAGACATCCGCACAATCTGTGTAGGGATGGCAGCATCTATGGGTGCATTTTTGCTGACAGCTGGTACAGAAGGTAAACGTTACGCTTTGCCAAACGCAGAAGTAATGATTCACCAACCACTAGGTGGCGCACAAGGTCAGGCAACTGAGATCGAAATTGCTGCAAAACGCATCTTGCACCTACGTGAAAAACTAAACCAAATCCTTTCAGATCGCACAGGTCAGCCAATCGACGTCATCGCAAAAGATACAGACCGCGATAACTTCATGACTGCCGAACGCGCTAAAGAATACGGCCTAATCGACCACGTTCTAGAACGCAACGAAATCGAAAAGAAATAATAACCATAGGTTGTCCGGAATGCCAAATGGTCTTCCGTGACAACCTTTTTATTTTGTATTCTTATATGGATTTGGGTTTAGGATTAATCTTTACCAAACAAATGTACCGGCTTTCTAACTCCAGAAAGAAACGTAAACTAGGTGATCTGTGTTTTAGGCGGCGACTCCCGCGGGAAAAGCATGAGCCTTGAGACCCCGCAGGAACGCAGTGACGAGGAGGCTCAAGCCATGCCCGCAGGAAAGCGTCCGCCTAAAACGCAGATCAACGGCTTCCCTCACTAAGCCAAAAACAAAAAAAGATGACGAAACCCCACAAGGTCATCGCCACCCCTATTCAACTTACTGCTCATCTTCCACAATCTCAGCCAAATTCTGAAGAGCCAAATCTTCATCAATCCCGTCTGTAATCAACGTGATCTCCGTCCCCTTCGCAATCGCCAAACTCATAATCCCCATGATACTCTTCGCATTCACCTGACGATTATCCTTCTTCAAATAAATATCAGCCGTATACTTATTGGCCTCCTGTACAAATAATGCCGCCTGCCTCGCTTGCAAACCAGGTTTAATTCCTACTTTCACTGTTTTTTCTACCATATTGTGTGCTCCTTTTCTTCCTCTTCTTAAGAAGGATCTACTAATAATTTACCGTAATCGATCTGCGATTTCTTCAATCTTACGCAAACGATGATTGACACCCGATTTACTAACCGGAGTACCCGTTACCAGCTCGCCTAGCTCTTTTAGCGTCACATCTTGATGAGTAACACGTAATTGAGCAATCTCTTGCAGACGTTCCGGTAATTGATCTAACCCAATCGTGCGCTCAATCAACTTAATATTTTCTACTTGCCTTTGTGCCGCGCCGATCGTTTTATTCAGATTCGCGGTTTCACAATTCACTAACCGATTCACACTGTTGCGCATATCCCGCATGATCCGCACATCCTCAAACTTCATAAGGGATACATGTGCACCGATGATGCCTAAGAAATCGGATATTTTTTCTGCTTCTTTTAGATACGCGATAAATCCTTTTTTACGTTCAATAGATTTTGCGTTCAAATGAAAATGGTTCATCAACTCAACAAGTGATTGACTATGTTCTTGATAGCTCGAGAAGACTTCCAAGTGATAAGAAGACGTCTCCGGGTTATTAACGGAACCTCCTGCCAGGAAAGCTCCCCGTAAGTATGCGCGTGCACAGCAGTCTTTTTCAATGAGCTGTGGATCGATCGTATTAATCATTTGGAAGTCATGCGTCATGATGGATAGTTCCTCCAACAAGTGCTTGGCTCCATCACGAATCCGGCAAATATAGACATTATTTTTCTTTAAACGCATTTTTTTGCGTACAAGCAATTCCACTTTATATGGATATAACGCCTTCACATTTGAATACAGACGACGCGCAATAGAGGCATTTTCCGTTTGAACATCCAGACTAAGTTGTTTATTTGAAAAAGACATAACACCATTCATCCGTATGAATGCCGCAATTTCTGCTTTCGTACAGCAATCATCCGTCTCAATCTGCGTCAGTTCTTTTTTCGTTTTAGATGCAAAAGACATGATATTCCCCCTCTTCGGCGATTTTCATATCTATCCGCCTTCTACGTTCTCTCTATATAACGCATCAACATATCTGACACTTCCATCGTTTTATGCATAATCGTCCCATCGTTAATGGTCGCGATCTCTTGTACAAATACCTCAGGCACTAGTGCTTGTAGCATCTCCAAATCATTCTCCACAAGCCAAGGCTCTTCATTTTCACTGAGGTTATGCACACGTCTGAACGCTTCTGCATTATTCACTAGAACTGCATCGAGAAATGGTTCTCCCGCATGATCATAGAGCGCCTGAACATGCTCAGAAGCAGTATAGCGATACGTTTCGCCACGTTGTGTAGTTAAATTTCCGACATAAACCTTTTTTGCAGCACTTTCAAGGATTGCTTCGCGGATATCCTGCACTAAAAGTGTTGGCAAAGTACTAGTATACAAGCTTCCCGGTCCAAATACGATTAAATCTGCATTTTTTATCGTATCGGCTGTTTCCGGTAATGGTTTTACATCTTGAGGCGTGATGAAAACGTTACGGATTTTCCTTCCATAGAGAGGAATTTTCGATTCGCCTGTAATGATTGAACCATCTTCAAGCTCGGCATGCAAGGTAATTCGCTGATTTGCTGCAGGTAATACTGTTCCTTTAATATTCAGAACAACGCCCATCTGCTCGACTGCACGAGCGAAATCGCCTGTAATAGTTGTTAAGGCCGTAAGCATCAAATTCCCAAGAGAATGTCCCTTCAATCCATCAGATCCTTCAAAGCGATGCTGAAACATCTTCTCGATCATTGGCTCAACATCTGAAAGCGCTGCCATAACCTGTCTTATATCTCCAGGCGGCGGGACGTTATACTGATCGAATAAACGACCTGAACTTCCTCCATCATCCGCCACCGTCACAATAGCTGTCAATTCGATCGGATACCGTTTTAACCCCCGAAGGATATTAGATAACCCTGTGCCGCCTCCAAATACAACAACACTTTTCATCGTAGTGGATTGCATATTCATGTCAACCCTTTCTTTTTTCAACATCCCGGTGCGATACATGTGTTGGATAATCGCCTTTAAAAACGCCTGTAAAGTACTCAGCCAGTGTAACAGAACGATGTTGCCCACCTGTACACCCGAACGCTATAACTGCCTGACCTTTTCCCTCTTGTTTATATTGTGGAATTAAGAATTTGAATAAGTCCGTTAGTTTTTCAATTAATTCTTTCGTATCCGCCCATTTCAATACGTAATCCGATACTTCATGATTCAAACCTGTCAACGGGCGCAATTCTTCCAGATAAAACGGATTTGGTAAAAACCGAACGTCAAATACTACATCTGCATCAATCGGCATACCATGCTTGAATCCAAATGATACAAAGTTCAAAGTGAAGTTCGGTTCACCTGCTTCAGAAAACTCACGTGTGATTTTTTCCCGTAATTGCTTGGGCTTTAATTTCGATGTATCAATAATAGAACGTGAAAGTCCTTTTATTTCAGTCAGCAAATGACGTTCTTTTCGAATCCCTTCGAGTAACACGCCACCTTCAGATAACGGGTGTGATCTACGTGTTTCTTTATAACGTTTCACTAGTGCTTCGTCATCTGAATCTAGGAATAACAAACTTGTTTTGACATCTTCCATCTTGAATAATCCTTCGAGTGCGGTAATCATAGAATCAAATAAACTTCCTCCGCGCGTATCCATCACTGCGGCAATACGTCTCATTTGATTATCCGACTTCATCATCAAATCGAGGAATGTTACAAATAGTTCGGGCGGCAAGTTGTCGATGCAATAGAATCCCATGTCTTCAAAGCATTGCATAGCGACGGTCTTGCCTGCACCTGACATCCCCGTAATAATTACCACTTCATATTCATTTACCACTTGTGGTTGATCCATAAATGTTATTCACCTTCCATTGATTGTTGAAGTGATTCCCGCAAGAAGCGGAATTGCTCTGTATAATAGAATGTTCCATACTGCATACCTTTCTGACTCACCGCAAAGAGCAGATTCTTGCGATCACCTTCCGCCATGGGTAGTGTATGCAAACTTTCTAGCGGATGCCATTCTAGTTCACCTTCAATGGTGGTCTTCATCAATTCTCCGGAATAATCATGTGCGACAAATGTGAAGAGTAACCATTCGTCTACTAATTCTTTTCCCTCATCATCCATAATCATCATCGTATATATGCCTTTTATATGTGGCGCAATCGCCTGCGCACCGGTTTCTTCGAGAAATTCACGAGTAGCCGCTTCATAGACTGACTCACCTTCGTCGATTTTTCCTCCCGGCGCCACATACCATCCACGCCTCGGCTTTTTTAGTAATAGGACTTGACCGTCTTTCACCATGAGCAAGTTAGCAATTTTTTGCATATGTTGTTCCCCACTTTTCAAGTATGTATGTATAGTATACAATGCTTTCATTGAAAACGAAAAAAAAAGACGGCTATTCACGGAAGTTTATACCGTAAATAGCCACAAAGTTGCTATATTATGAAAGGGGTGTCTTTCTTCTACCTATTATCCCCCTTTTATATTGCAGAACGTTTACAGACACATTACAAGTTCATCACCTGTTTACGCCTTTGCTTCTACTTCTTCCATCAACTCTTCGATATACTTCTGAGCTGCTTGAGCTGCAATACTTCCGTCTCCTGTAGCCGTCACGACTTGGCGTAATAATTTCTCACGCACATCGCCCGCAGCAAAAATACCCGGAATTTTTGTTTCCATAATATCATTCGTTTCAATATAGCCGTTTTCATCCAAAATGCCAAGATCTTTGAAAGGCTCTGTTATAGGATCTAGTCCGATATAAACGAACATACCTTCCGTTTCCATTTCGCGTTCTGAACCGTCTTCAGTAGAGACTAGCGTTATAGAACCGATCTTGCCGTCTTTTTCATTCACTTGCTTAACTGTTGAATTCCAAATGAAATCAATCTTCTCATTTGCGAATGCACGCTCTTGTACGATTTTTTGCGCACGCAATGTATCGCGACGGTGGATGATTGTCACTTTGTTAGCAAAACGTGTTAAGTATGAACCTTCTTCTACTGCAGAGTCACCGCCGCCAATTACGACGATCTCTTTATTACGGAAGAATGCGCCGTCACATACCGCACAATAACTCACGCCACGACCAGTCAATTCTTCCTCACCTGGCACGCCCATCTTGCGGTATTCTGCACCCGTTGCCAAGATGATTGCACGTGCTTTATATTGTTTCTCGCCTACATAAATTGTTTTGAATTCGCGGCCGTCTTCGATTTTCGTTACGTCACCGTAAGCATATTCAGCTCCGAAACGTTTCGCATGATCGAACATTTTTGTCGAGATGTCCGGACCTAAAATACTTTCAAATCCAGGATAGTTCTCTATTTCTTCTGTGTTGGCCATTTGACCGCCTGGTACGCCTCTTTCTAACATCAGTGTAGACATATTTCCACGTGATGTATAAACAGCCGCTGTCATCCCTGCCGGCCCTGCTCCAACGATGATTACATCATAAACCTTTTCTTCCGTCGTCATTGTAGTTTTCCTCCTTCAAAATATGCACCCTTTGGTGTCATTCACTTCACCAAAGATTTCATCTGACTGGCAGATAAAACTATCGCTATATAAAATCGTACGAGAATTACACTCGAATTTCAACTTAAATGCAACATCTACAAGTAGTTATTCTTTTGTATAAGGCAGAAATTGAAGCAGTTCCTGAATATACTTGGATAGCGTTGTAACGGATACACTATAGTTTTCAGCTATAGACTTCTTTGTCACTTTTTCGTCATGTGAAGATTGGAACATATAATCTGCAGCAGCAGCAATTGCTTGCACATTACTGAACATATATTTCTGTTCAAGCGCATTTTCACATAGCGTGAACCACATTTGAAAGAATTGTACACTTCGCTCATCAAGCGGTTTATATTCTTCATACAATAGATCACAAATAGCCAGCGCTTTTTTCAAAGCTTTTTCAAATGGATTAGTCACTTTGAATGAATAGTTCAGGCTGTGTGCTAAAAACAATTGTTCCGCAGCAGTCAATTTTTCAACATCTATATAGCCGGGATGTGAAAGGATTTCCTGTAAGTGTGACGACTTTCCTACTAAATACAAACCGAACATTCGCTCACTGCGATAAGGGTTCGAAATCTTTTCGATCAAGAACGGAACATCCTCTTCGTAAGAATCTATGTCCAATTCTTCATCCAATGACTTCCAAGGTTCGAATCCTTCTTTGGTAGGGTCCAATTTCAACAAGGCTTCATTTGCCTGTTCCGCGACTTTTCGGTGACCCGTAAAATATGCAGCATTAGCTAGCCAGAAGTAGTATCCGACATCTCCTTCAAATCCGCGTTTTTGCAGACTACGAAGCCAGTGGTACGCTTCTTCATAACGACCTGTCAACGCAAATGTCGCACCTAATTTATAGCGCTGTTCGAATTGATAGGGTTTGATCTTCGACAACAGCTCCATCATACTATTCAGACGCTTTTCATCCCGATTGTAATAAAAGAACACCGCCAAGTTACACAGCGCATGGATATTGCCTTTTTCTTCACGTAAGACATTGTACAGAATATCTTCCGCATGTTTCTCTTTACCAATATAAAAATACGCAAGAGCCAAATTATTATGAACCGCCCACGTTTTTGGATAATCCACTAATAAATCCTCAAGCACTTCAATGGCGTCTTCAAAATCCCCTTGCTCCATCATGCGACGCGCTTTTTCTTGCCGAAATATGACTTCCCCATCGAGCTGTTCGCCTTCTTCAACGAACATTTCTTCTTGATCCGCGAATTCAGAGATTTCATGGGCTTCTTCCACAAATACGCCATCTGGTGCTATAGCAACATATTTCAATGCATACTGCTTCGCTTCACGCAGTAGACCGAGATGTGCATGAACTTCCGCTAAATAGAAAGTCGTCTCTTCATTGTTTGGATCCAGGTCATCAGCTGTTTGTAGAAGTTCATAGGCATCTTCAAAGCGGCCGACTTCCATTATAAACACACCGTATTCCATATGTGTCAGTGCGTCATCTGGATTCAAATCCAATGCACGTTTATAATATTTTTCCGCATCCGAAAATTGTTCACGCTGCATAGCTTGCATCGCGCGTTTACGATAAAAATCACCGTCAGGAAGGAATGATATAATTTTATCTTTTATAAAACGTTGGTTGTTTTTCAATCGAACTCCTCCGAAAAAGTAAGAGGAACGTACTTGACGTCCCCCTGCAATGTATCCTCTAGTATATCACAACTACATGATCCGTCATTCATTTGCTTTCACGTGCTGCACGTTCCACCATTTGTTCGGCTGTATATATGATACGCACTGGATTACCGCCAGCAAATGTACCTGCCGGAATATCCTTATTGACGAGTGATGCAGCAGAAACAATGGCACCATCACCAATTTTAACACCCGGTAAAATTGTTGTATTGGCTCCAATCAGTACATTATTACCTATATCCACGTCTCCAATACGGTATTCATCTATCAAATATTCATGCGCTAAAATCGTCGTATTAAACCCAATTATGGAGTTTTCACCAACGGAGATTCGTTCCGGAAACATGACATCCGGTACAACCATCAGCGCAAAAGCGGTATGTTTTCCGACTTTCATCCGCAAGAACGTTCGATAAAGAACGTTTTTCCATGAAACAAACGGCGTATATCGCGCAATTTGGATGACGATAAAATTCTTAGCTACTTTAAAAATCGAGACCGTACGGTAAATATGCCAAAGTGAATTTGCATCTCCTTTGGAAGGATGCCGCTCTGTGCGTCTCATAGCTTAATTCCCGCAGTGATTTTAAGTAAGTCGGACATATGTTGCAACATGAAGTCAGGTTTGAATGTCTGCAAATATTCTTCCCCTTTTAACGCCCATGCAACTGCCGCAGTTCGTGTTCCCGCATTTTGTCCACCGAGTATATCGTGGAAGTTATCCCCGATCATGAGTGACTCTTCAGCTGTCCGATCAAGACGGCTCAATGCTAGTAAAATCGGCTCTGGATCCGGTTTAGGATTCGTTATATCATCCAGTCCAATCACCGTCTCAAAATAAGGTGCGATACCTAGAAGGTTGATCCCTCTTTCTACCATATCGCGCTTCTTTGTAGAAACGACTGCCATCTTCAAACCTAGATCATATAATTTACGAAGCGTATCTGTCACACCTTCGAATTCAGTTACATAATCGTCGTGATGAGCCAAATTCCATTCACGGTATTCTTCTACCAATTGGTCTGTCATATCAGGTGCAATCGAAGAAAATGTATCATGTAATGTAGGTCCGATAAACGGTAGCATCTCTTCTCGTTGGAAACGTCCAGGGAAATGTTTTTCCAATACATACTCGAAAGAAGAGAGTATTAACTCATTTGTATCTGCAAGCGTTCCGTCAAAATCAAATAGTAGTGTAGTAATCGGTTGATTAGTCAATAACGGCTTCCCCCTTCTCTCTCGGCTGCTTCCATAAAATACTCACTGTAATCGTCAGTACAATGGCGGTCACAAGCCGTATTATCAATAATGGCCAAATCGGTATACCGAGTGGCAGAAATAACAGTGTATCCTCAATCACCGCATGACATGCCATCAAGAAAATAAAGGCTAATGTAATATCTCGTTTTGACACACCATCTTCTCGCACTGCCTGAATCATGACGCCTGCACCGTATGCCAAACCAATTAATAATCCCGCAACGAGTGTCATCGACGCATTGGGTTTCACACCAATCATTTTTGTGAACGGTGCCAAGCCAGTAGAAAAACGCTCTAAATAATTACGGTCTTTCACATACTGCACAAACAACATTAATGGAATGACGATCAATGCCAGCTGCAAGACACCAAATGCTGCCTTTTCAAGTCCAAGCAAGAAAATCTGCACAAAGCCTTCCGGTACCACTTCCGCTTGTGGCGTTAGACCATATTGCGCGATTTCATTGCCGCCCGTCCAGAATAAATTGATCAGCACTCCAGCCAACACAGCCAATCCAAGTCGCACGACAAGTACTGTCCATAGTTTGACGCCTACTTTTATAGCGACGGCCGTTTCAATGAACAGATTATGCGCAAAACTGATCATAACAGCAATGATGAACACTTCTTTAACCGTTAATTCTAATGAAATGATACCGGCAATTCCAGCGTATAAGTTTAATGCATTGCCAAGCACGATGGGCACAGCTGCTTCACCACGCAAGCCAAAAAGATGCATAATCGGTTCAACCAATTGCACAAGCCAAGGCAAGATAGGCGTAAACTGCAAAATGGTTACAAGCAAAGTAATAGGAAAGATGATCTTACCGAGTGACCATGTCGTTTTGAATCCAACTTGCAAACCATTTTTCAACGTATTGGATAATGCGATTTTATTTTGATTTGTCATCATAGTTCTCTTTCACTTTCATTACATATCTACGATACAACAAGATGATAATACCTACGATAATTCCCGTTACAGATACTAACTGTGCTGCACGCAAACTTCCGATGACATAGAGACTATCCGTCCGCATCCCTTCGATGAAGAATCTGCCGATCGAATACCAGATGATGTAAAACAAGAATACTTCACCGCGTTTTATCTTCACCATTCTTCGGATAATTAAAATCAAAATGAGTCCGACCACATTCCATAACGACTCATATAAGAATGTCGGGTGATACGTTATACCCTCAATCGTCATTTGATTCATAATCCAATCAGGAATCACCGTATTTTCTTTGAACGCTTCTGAAACTGGTCCTCCATGAGCTTCCTGATTCATGAAGTTCCCCCAACGTCCGATAATTTGCCCAATCAATAAACCAGGTGCTGTAATATCTGCAACTTTCCAGAAAGATACCCCACGCTTCCTACAGAAAATCACTGCTGTAATGACCGCACCGATCAACGCACCGTGGATGGCAATTCCACCATTCCAAATTTGAATGATTTGTTCTGGATGATCACGATAATAATCCCATGTGAAAATAACATAGTAAATTCGTGCACTGATAATTGAAATGGGAATCGCCCAAATAAGCATGTCCGTTAGTAAGTCAGGGTGCATTCCCCGCTTCAGCATTTCTCGTTGAACTACCATAAACCCTAAAATAATTCCAAGCGCGATCAAAATACCGTACCAGCGAACTTCTAAGCTGCCAATACTGATCGCGACTGGGTTAATCGCTAGCATAGATACATTCACTTAGTCGCGCTCCTCTTCTTCTAATAGTTCCGCATTGTCTGCGATTGCTTGATCCAAACGCTTGGTAAATTCCTCTGCCGCATTAATTCCAAGACGTTTCATTCGATAATCCATCGCCGCTACTTCAATGATAACCGCGATATTCCGCCCTGGTCTAACGGGAACGGATAGTTTCGTAATTTGCGAATCCAGTATTTCTACCTTCTCTTCATCGATACCAAGACGATCATAATGCTTATTATCGTCCCAAATCTCTAAGTCGACCGCTAACAGTACACGCTTATCGTCTTTCACGGAACTCGCACCAAACAACGTCATCAAATCGATAATACCGACACCGCGAATTTCTAGCATATGCTTCAACAGTTTCGGTGACGTTCCGATTAAGATGTTATCGGATACTTGACGAATCTCAACAGAGTCATCCGCTACTAGTCTATGCCCTTTTTTAATAAGCTCTAACGCCGTTTCACTTTTTCCTACTCCACTACCTCCTGTTATTAAAACACCTACACCATACACATCGACTAGCACACCATGAACCGTCGTCATCGGAGCGAGTTGTCCGACCAAGTAATTCGTCAGCATTCCGGAAAACTGTGTAGTCTTATAATCCGTCCGGAGAACAGGAATGTTTTTCTCTTCTGCTAATTGGCTCAATTCTTTTGGACCTTCTTCGCCATGAGCAATAATGAATGCCGGCGTATCACCCGAACAAAGTCGCTCTAAACGCTTTCTTCGCGTAATGGCTGACAATGTTTCAAGGAAGGACATCTCCTTACGCCCGATCAACTGCACACGTTCGGCAGGATAATAATCAAAATAGCCAGCCATCTCAAGCCCCGGCCGTGAAATATCACTCATTAGGATCTGCTTATGAATGCCCGCGTGTCCAGCGATCAATTCCAATCCAAATCGGTTCATAATATCTTCTACTGTTAATTCACCCATGAAGTTCCTCACTTTCTGCTACGATGTACGTATACCGGCAGTCTTTTGCCGAATCATCGTTTCTTGCGCTTATGTACACATCATTCAAACCTATTTTACCATGAAGGAATTGAAAAGAAATGGATTACTTCTTGATCTACATTCTCTTTTTGTATCCTTTTCAAAAGTCTTCTCTATATAGAGGATAAAGGAGAGTGGACAGAATTGACACTAATCATTCTTGATGCGGGTCACGGACCAGATACACCCGGCAAAAGAACGCCTGATGGAAAACTTCGTGAGTACGATTTTAATGCAGCTGTAGCTGTACTTGTCGGAGAGTTTTTAACGAAAGAGGGCATAACAGTAAAATATACACATGCGACTACACGCGACGTACCACTAGGCGAACGAACGGCTTCAGCTAACCGTATGAGAGCGGATGCGTTTGTCTCGATTCACGCAAATGCTTTCGGCAATGGTTGGAATACAGCACAAGGGATTGAAACGTATATTTATCCGCAAGCAAGCAAAAGTTCCGCAGTGCTTGCCTCTGCAGTGCAAAAAGCTTTAATATCTGCTTGCCAGCGTCCCGACCGCGGCGTAAAGAAATCAGATTTCGCGGTCTTGCGTGACACAAATATGCCGGCGATTTTAGTAGAGTGTGGTTTCATGTCGAACCAGACAGAGGCTACTCTATTGCAAAGTAAAACGTATCAACTCCAATGCGCACGAGCTATAGCTTTTGGGGTGTTGTGTTGGGAGTATGGGAGATGAATTGTGGGGGTGAAGGGGATGAGGGGGCAATGAGCGGGCAATGAGCGGATACGGGGTACGATAGAGCGGATATCGGGTAAGTATGAGCGGGTACAGAACAGGATTGAGCGAGTAGTTGTCTTCATAGAGCGCTTACGCAAGAACATAGAGCGGTTATCGCGTAAGTATGAGCGGGTACAGAACAGGATTGAGCGGGTAGCTATCTTCATAGAGCGCTTACGCAAGAACATAGAGCGCTTAGACCAATATAATGAGCGCACGAGCGATTTGACTTCTCGACGAGGGGCAATGAGCGGATAGGAGTTATGATAGAGCGGTTATCTCGTAAGTATGAGCGGGTACAGAACAGGATTGAGCGGGTAGCTATCTTCATAGAGCGCTTACGCAAGAACAATGAGCACTTAGACCAATATAATGAGCGCACGAGCTATTGTCTTCTCGATGAGGGGGCAATGAGCGGATATGGGGTATGATAGAGCGGATATCGCGTAAGTATGAGCGAGTACAGAACAGGATTGAGCGGGTAGTTGTCTTCATAGAGCGCTTACGCAAGAACAAAGAGCGCTTAGACCAATATAATGAGCGCACGAGCTATTATCCACTTTACATGCAAACCAAACACACAAAAACACCTGCACCGCCAAAAATGGCAATGCAGGTGTTTCATTAAGCTATCAATCCATATCGACCGTGTTATAGCGAACCATCACAGTTCCCGTCTTGGACTCACCAGTAACGTGCAACGGTTCTTTCATTGCATCCTCAACATTCTTGCTGAAGCGGATCGTACGGTGCAAGAATTGTTCCTGTTCTTCCACACGTGATACGTCCTTCAACTGTAAGTCTAGCTTACCCATGTTGGATGAAATCTCTCCCTTTAGACCTACAGAGGATGGGAAGTAAATTTCAACCGTACCGCTGATAGACTTGGCTTCTAATCTTCTTGCATCAGCAGATGACGTCGTCAATGTCACGTTTCCGTTTAGAGATTTTGCATCTACATCATTTACCGCGCCATCTACATAAACTCGACCATTTAATGTTTCGGCTTCTAGCTTTTCGCCAGTAACTTTTAACAAACGTACCAGACCGTTTGCGGTTTCTAGCTCTGCTTCATCGAATTTGATATCTGCACATTCAATTTTGCCATTTGCCGTTCTAATACGTAGATCTTTAAAATCCACGCCTTCTACTGAACATCCACCGTTCAACAAACGTACAGAGAGTTTACTATACGGTGTTGAAGTCGGTACGTATAGATCGACATTCACTTGTAACATCTTCAAGTCGCTTCCGATGCGCAACTTATTACCGTCTTTTACGAACAATAACTTTTCAAGGAACTGGCTAAGTGCACCTTCTTCAGAATCATGATTAAAATGCTTTACAGAGAACTTCGCCATGATCTCATCATTGTCTGAAGGATGAACTTCTACAGTACCATGATCGATATGGATGATGATTTCTTCAACATCTTCTACCGATTTACTTTCAGTATGTGTAAAGGAGACAGATTTGCTGAATGGTGCTTCGAAATCGAATTCTTTCACACGGTGTACTGCCGTATCCATAAATCGCATGAAACGGTCACCTGCCGTGACGAATTCTTTGCGGATATCTTCGAAGAAAGCATCAGCTGATGAGCTCTCTTCTGCTGTTGCTTTTTCAGATTCTTTACCCATGGCTTCCAGTAACTTCAATGCTTCATCTGCTGTGATTTTACCTTCTTCAAGCATCGTTAGTATTCGTATGCGTTCATTTTGCATTTCCTGATTCCTCCTCGTTTTGACCAATCTTTTCAGTAGCTATCTATTTATACGGTTCTGCGGAACAAAAGTTTCATTTTCTATTTCTTTACTACTTTTTTTATTTGTTCTTTCATCCGATTTCGATCTCTTTCTAAGATGGTCTTCAAATATTTACCTGTGTAGGACTCTTTGACTTCTGCTATCGCTTCGGGTGTCCCCGTTGCCACAATTTCTCCGCCTTTGTCTCCGCCTTCCGGACCGATATCAATTATATAATCGACTGTCTTAATGACATCTAAATTATGTTCAATAACGAGAACTGTGTTCCCCCCATCAACTAGACGTTGAAGAACTTCAAGTAACTTGGCAATGTCATGTACATGCAAACCTGTTGTCGGCTCGTCCAAAATATAAAACGATTTACCTGTGGAACGTTTATGCAGTTCGGAAGCCAATTTCACACGTTGGGCTTCCCCACCCGACAATGTCGTTGCAGGTTGACCTAATTGAACATAACCTAAACCTACATCAACAATCGTCTGCAATTTACGATGAATTTTCGGGATATTCTCGAAAAACACCACTGCATATTCCACTGTCATCGCCAATACATCCGCAATATTCTTTCCTTTATACTTTACTTCCAGTGTTTCCCGGTTATATCGTTTGCCGTGACATACTTCGCACGGTACATATACATCCGGAAGGAAATGCATTTCGATTTTGATGATTCCATCTCCGCGGCATGCTTCACACCGTCCACCCTTGACATTGAAACTAAAGCGACCTTTTTTATAGCCACGGACTTTCGCTTCATTCGTCATTGCAAAAACATCACGTATATCGTCAAAGACGCCTGTATACGTAGCGGGATTGGACCGTGGTGTACGACCGATTGGTGATTGATCGATATCGATAATCTTCTCCAAATGTTCCACACCACTGATACTATCGAATTTTCCAGGTCGTTGTTTGGATCGATTCAATTTCTGAGCCAAAGTTTTATGCAAAATATCATTGACCAACGTACTCTTACCTGAACCGGATACTCCAGTGACTGCGATAAATTGGCCGAGAGGAAATTCTGCATCAATATGCTTCAAGTTGTTCTCTGAAGCACCTTTGACGATAATGCTTCGCTCATCACGTGATCTTCGTTCAATCGGAAGTGGAATAAATTTCTTTCCGCTTAAATATTGTCCAGTCAGCGATTTCTTGTTTTTCATAACTTTCGCGGGAGTACCTGCAGCTACCACTTCTCCTCCTGCTACACCAGCGCCAGGACCGATATCAATTAAATAGTCTGCAGCCATCATCGTGTCTTCATCATGTTCTACGACAATCAACGTATTTCCGATATCTCGCATACTTTGGAGCGTGCCAATCAATCTGTCATTATCACGCTGGTGAAGCCCAATGGAAGGTTCATCCAGTATATATAGAACACCCGTCAAACGTGATCCAATTTGTGTAGCTAAACGAATTCGTTGTGCCTCTCCGCCAGATAATGTTCCCGCTGAACGAGATAGATTCAGATAGTCAAGACCGACGTTTACCAAGAAACCTAAACGCTCTTGGATTTCTTTTAGGATCATATCTGCGATTTGCGTGTCTTTTTCAGAAAGAATTAGTTCCTCGAAAAATTTGGTTGTTTCAACAATCGAGCGTTCTGTTATTTTCCCGATATGCTGTCCATTCACTAACACCGATAGTGATTCAGGCTTTAAGCGGTAGCCTGTACAAGTAGGACATGACTTTTCCGTCATATATTTACCCATCTGCTCGCGGATATAGTCTGATGATGTCTCATGATAACGACGTTCAACGTTGCGCAAAACACCTTCGAAATAAATATCACTATCGCGGGTATTACCGAATTCATTTGTATAGCGGAAGCGAATCTTCTCTTTTTTCGATCCTAACATCAGTTTTTCAATGTCCGAGTCAGCTAATTCACTAACCGGTACATCCATCGGGATTTTGTAGTGCTTCGCAATCGTCTTAAGAAGTTCTGGATAATATTGTGAACTCGTTGGCTCCCATGGTGCAATAGCATGTTCTTTTAGCGTTAGGTCACTATTTGGGATGACTAAGTCTGGATCGACTTCAAGTTTCATACCAAGTCCGTCACATTCGGGACAAGCGCCAAATGGACTGTTGAATGAAAACATGCGCGGCTCCAGTTCGCCAATAGAGAATCCACAAATAGGACACGCGTGGTGTTCACTGAAAAACAGTTCTTCTTCACCGATTACATCGACCAGAACATTACCGTCGGCTAATCGCAAGGCAGATTCCAATGAGTCACTTAAACGTGTTTCAACGCCTTCTTTCATGACAATTCGATCGATGACGATTTCAATCGTATGTTTTTTATTTTTATCTAGCTCTATATTATCATCTAAATCAATCGTTTCACCGTTGACCCGAACACGCACATACCCTTGTCTTTTGATATCTTCAAATAATTTAGCATGCGTCCCTTTACGTTCTGAAATAATAGGAGCCAAAATTTGAATTCGCGTACGCTCAGGCAACTGAACTACACGATCCACCATCTGTTGAATCGTCTGCGTAGAAATTTCAATGCCATGGTACGGACAATGTGGCTTCCCAACTCTCGCATATAATAAACGCAAGTAGTCATAGATTTCTGTCACCGTTCCTACAGTAGACCGCGGATTTTTACTCGTTGTCTTTTGATCAATGGAAATAGCGGGCGACAGTCCTTCTATTGAATCCACGTCTGGTTTATCCATTTGTCCAAGGAACTGACGCGCATATGCGGATAATGATTCCACATAGCGGCGCTGTCCTTCCGCGTAGATCGTATCAAAAGCCAATGAGGATTTTCCAGACCCCGATAGACCCGTAAGCACTACTAGTTTATCGCGTGGTATCTTCACGGTAATGTCCCTCAGGTTGTTTGCTCTCGCTCCCTGTATTACAAGTTCTTTATTTTTCATGCGGACTCTACCTTTCTGCTTTCAGTTCTAGTACGGTATCGCGTAACTCTGCAGCTCTTTCGAAGTCCAAAGCTTTTGCTGCATCTTTCATTTCCTTTTCCAATTTGGTTAGCAATAAGCCTTTCTCGTCTTTCGATAACTTCTTGCCGTTCGTCACCTTTTGCAAATACGATTCCGTTTCTTCAGCCACTTGAGTGGCACGAATCAATTCACGTATCGGTTTGACAATTGTCGTTGGCGTTATACCATGTTTTTCATTATAAGCTATCTGAATTTCACGACGACGTTCCGTTTCATCAATAGCTTTCCTCATAGAATCTGTTATTTTATCCGCGTACATAATGACGCGTCCTTCTGAGTTACGTGCTGCACGACCAATTGTCTGGATCAACGCACGTTCCGAACGCAAGAATCCTTCTTTATCCGCATCCAAAATCGTGACTAATGAAACTTCTGGGATATCGATGCCTTCACGCAGCAAGTTGATTCCGATCAGTACGTCATACGTTCCGACACGCAACTCACGAATAATTTCTGTCCGTTCCAATGTCTTGACGTCCGAATGGAGATACTGCACTTTAATCCCAATATCTTTTAAATAATCCGTCAAATCTTCTGACATTTTTTTCGTGAGAGTTGTAATCAAGACACGTTCATTTCGCTCGATTCGAAGATGTATTTCATCCAATAAGTTATCAATTTGTCCCTCAATTGGACGCACTTCAATGATTGGATCGAGTAATCCTGTAGGACGTATAATCTGTTCTACCATCACGTCTGTATGCTCAATTTCATAAGGGCCTGGAGTGGCTGAAATATACATCGCCTGTCGAATATGTTTTTCAAATTCTTCGAACATTAATGGACGGTTGTCCAATGCGGACGGCAAGCGGAAACCATGCTCCACCAATACCTTTTTACGCGCTTGGTCTCCATTGTACATACCGCGAATCTGTGGCAACGATACGTGACTCTCATCTACGACAATCAAAAAGTCGTCAGGGAAATAATCCAGCAACGTATAGGGAGTTGCACCTGCTTCACGCAACGTCAAATGCCTAGAATAGTTCTCAATACCGGAACAGAAGCCCATCTCCCGCATCATTTCTAAATCATAGCGCGTCCGTTGTTCCAAGCGTTGCGCTTCCAATAACTTATCGTTATCACGTAAATATTTCAGCTGTTCTTCCAATTCTATTTCAATATTCTCAATCGCTTTTAATAGCTTTTCTTCGCGTGTAACGAAGTGAGATCCAGGGAAAATAGCTACGTGATCACGATCACCGATGACTTCACCCGTTAAGGCATCCACTTCACGGATTCGTTCAATTTCATCTCCGAAAAACTCGAGACGTATACAACGCTCGTCACGTGCCACCGGGAAGACTTCGACTACATCGCCTCTCACACGGAACGTCCCACGTGTGAAATTAATATCATTGCGTTCGTACTGAATATCCACTAGCGTACGCAAAAGTTGATTACGCGGTATTTCCATTCCCTTGCGCAATGAAAAAACCATGTCATTATATTCTTCTGGTGAACCCAGACCGTAAATACACGAAACGGATGCCACAATTAATACATCATTTCGTTCGAATAAAGCACTCGTTGCGGAGTGGCGAAGTTTATCGATTTCATCATTGATCGATGAATCTTTTTCAATGAAAGTATCGGTTTGCGGTACATACGCTTCCGGTTGATAAAAGTCATAGAAGCTGACAAAGTATTCTACTGCATTATCTGGGAAAAACTCTTTGAACTCGCTATATAATTGACCAGCCAACGTTTTATTGTGGGCGATGACCAGTGTAGGTTTATTGATCTCCGTCAGTACATTAGAAACAGTAAATGTTTTACCCGTTCCCGTTGCACCAAGTAATGTTTGATGTTTCTTGCCTTCTTTTATGCCGTTAACAAGGCTGTTGATCGCTTTTGGCTGATCTCCTTGCGGCGTATATGGTGCTTGCAATTGAAATGTTTCGTTCAAATGGTTCCACTCCTCTTCTTAAACACCTGTCCTTCTATTTTACCACAACTACTGTTTTTTCTAAAGAAATAACGAACGTACGTTTTAAGCTAACTCTCTATGTACTTTATTGTACCCTTGTACTTTGGGAAAGAAACTTACAGCTAGGACATTCTATACAATAAAAAACACTGCCAGGATTTTTCCCTAGCAGTGTCTATGAATAAATTAAATTAGTTGGTTTTAAGTTCATATCCATGTTCTTGTGACATGTCGAGTAATTGTTGTGTATACAGGTCGAATGCTTCTTTGTCATTTTGATCTAGCGCATCGTCAATCAATAGCATGATTCGCGATTGTGTTTGTTCCCAATGAATGTGTTGTAGAAACAGATCCCAATAGATTTCGTTCAGCAGCTTTTCTGCTTGGAGAGAAGTGCTATTACTACCTACCGCTTTCAAAAATTCAGCATATGAGTTGTTATTATTCATCTCTCTCACCCCTGATACCTTTTAGTAATTATATATGCAATGGAATACAAATTGCAACCATCAATCTAACTATTCGAACTTTTGAATTATCTTAAAGTAGTTAGAAGAATATTTACTAGGTACATATATTCAGCCAACATGGAGACAAAAATTAAATTACTGACTTAAGTACAACTTCACTATTGCGTATTATCATATTTCTTTCATTTGCTCTTTGGTCAATCGAATCGTCGCTTCACCTACAATGAGTGCTATAGCCGCGATTAGGAGTGGTGTGACACTTAGTCCATACAACGGTAATGCCGCCAGTAATAGAATAATTGCTTGTAGCCAAATTAACTTTCGGACTAATGAACGGACTGCTTTGATTTGAGATTTTTCATGTTCTTCAGGATACAGCTGATCCATAGTGAACTCGTCGCCACCTTCAAGTGCCAATATTAACTGAACAGCAGTCGCAAACGCCAATGCCCCTACAAAGATGAACGATACAATCGGTAACGGTATTAAGAACGCACCCAATGCAGCCAACGCCGTTAATCTAACCCACAACCAAAACGTATCATCTGTACGAATGAATGTCCTGACGATTAAGTATTTTTGTACATCTTTGCGCTTGAACGTAGAACGTTTCATAGCCATCTTTAACCAGCTACGCTTACTCACTGATCCAACCAGATGCGGAACTTCCGTGAAGTAATTCGCAAATCGATAGAAACGCATCATACGATTTTGTTCCAATTCAATAAACTGCTCATACGGAAACGGATAATGTGTAGCTTGTTTTTCCCAAAACTTCGCATAGAGCATGGCGATAAGAATTCCGATAAAGATTGTCACTGTACTCCATGTAAGCGCAAATTGAATCGTGAGAAATGTTAAAACCAGTCGCAGAACACGATCCGGCCAAACGAAAGCATGATTCGCAATACGGACGTTGTATTCAGTCCCTACAAACAAGCCTTTAAAGGCAACGATCATCAACATAATGAGTATATAATCAGTGCCCGTCCCCACTTCTGTTGCCTTCAACAATGGCAATGCAATGACCATAGCAATCAACGGCAAAGGGAGTTGTGAAAACGACGACCAAGTGATGGAGCGTCTCATATAGCTCGGCAATTGATTTTCTAATGGTAGAAAAAAAACAATATCTGCCGGCTTTAGTAACGTGGTCGGTGCAGCTTTCATTAACAAGAGCGCAATAACTACGGATACGATGAAGACAGAAGGGAACGAAACAGGCACTTCTTTCAACCACTCACTATATGCATAGCCCCCGGCTCCAATAGCGAACATGAAAACGATAGCCAAATGTCCAGTGAATACATAGCGCATATACTTCTGTAGTTCATTGATGTAATGGAAGAACCGCTGTCCCCAGATTTCATGCATGTTGTTCATAGTCAGTTTCCTCAGTCATTGCAATATATAAGTCATCAAGTGTTGCATCTGGTCGTCCGAACGCTTTGCGCAAGTCGTCCATCGTCCCATTCGCACGTACTCGCCCTTCGTGCAATAAAATAATACGATCACAATACTTCTCAGCCGTCGCCAATACGTGAGTCGACATCAAAATAGAAGCACCCGCATTTTTTCGTTCAATGATTTGATCAAGCAAAGCGCGAATCGCCAACGGATCTAATCCGACGAATGGCTCATCGATAATATATAATTTCGGTTCAACCAAAAAAGCACACATGATCATCACTTTCTGCCGCATACCTTTAGAAAAGTGAGCCGGAAACCACTTTAAACGCTTTTCCATACGGAACTCTTTTAGTAATTGTTCGGTACGTATTTCAAATTGCTGCTTGTCCAGTCCATATGCCATCGCAGTCAGTTCCAAATGTTCTTGTAATGTAAGTTCTTCGTATAATACCGGTGTCTCTGGAATATAACTGAATGATTGGCGGTAATGTTCTTTATCACTAAACGTCGCCCCGTCAATTTTGATTATTCCTTCAAGTGGATTCATCACACCGATAATATGTTTAATTGTCGTACTTTTTCCTGCGCCATTTAGACCGATTAATCCGACCAGTTCCCCCTCTTCTAGCTGAAATGAAAGGTCATGTAAAACAGGCTTGCGCGTATAACCACCCGTAACGTGTTCAAGTTCTAGGATTGCCATTATATTTCCCCCTATCTTCTGTTATTATTTTAGCAAAGAAATTGTAAAATTGCTTTATCCGCCTTCGTTAACTATCTGAAAATATGCTACAATACATCCAAACATGAAAGGATGTGTAGAAATGACCTCATGTATTTTCTGCAAGATTGTAGAAGGAACGATTCCAGGAGAAAAAATCTACGAAGATGATCACGTTATCGCCTTTATGGATATTATGCCTGTCACGAAAGGACACGTACTCCTAATTCCAAAAACACATCGTGAAAATGTGTATGAATTAACTGAAGATGAAGCTGCGAATCTATTTAAAGTGGCGCCAAAAATCGCTAATGCACTAAAAGAAGAATTTCAACCGTGCGGGATGAACTTATTACAAAACAACGGATCTTTCGCAGGTCAATCAGTCTATCATTTCCATATGCATTTAATTCCACGCTATGATAAATCAGATGGCCTGAAAGTAGAATTCGATACAAAAGTAGAGCAGTTCCCAATGGACGTAGTATCTGAATTGGCTACGAATATTTCAAGACATCTGCAAGAATAACACGCGGAAGTTGTAGGCAGAAGAGTATAGTGTTTTTCTTCATCACCCGAAATGAGACCTACTTTTCTGTCCACTTCTCCAAACCATTAGAATAAAACTTTCGACAGTATAATATTTCATTCATTTTCTTGCTCAATTACGTACTAACATGCTTTAATAAAATAATAACTATACAAAAGGAGTGTTCTCTATTATGAAAGCGTCCACATTCTTTATTGGTCTGGCGGCAGGTGCTGTCACTTCTGCGGTAACTGTTCTATATTCTACACCAAAAGCGGGAAGTGAACTGCGTGACAGCGTCAAAAATGCATCACTTGAATTGAAGGATAAGTTGAAAGACGTCAAAGGGCAAGTTGCCGATCTGAAAGATTCTGTAACCGACCTAACAAAAGAAGCAAAAGAGCTTGTACCAGAGACTGTTGAAGAAATGAAAGTTTCGGTAGCGGACTGGAAACGCTCGACCGAACATAATAAGAAGCGATTAGAGAAAGAAATTTCTGCTATTCAAACCGCATTGGATGATCTTGAAAAATCAATTGGTGCCCGCTAACGCGTTTTCATTTAGGCATCAGTTGTTCACTTGCTAATCTTTGAGTGCGTACCCATAGTAAAACAGCTCAGAAATAGTTGTATTCTATGGGCATATACACTCAAACTGATTTATTTTACTATTCCGTCTTTTTTATTTGTTGTTTTTTTGGTATAATAAATAAAATGACTGAAAGAAAGCAGGTGTCTCGATGGCCGATCAACATATTTCACGTAAAGACGCCATGATCTTCAACCAGCGTGTAGCCCAAATGTCCAAGGCATTATGGAAAGCTGTAGAGAAGGATTGGCAACAATGGATTAAACCGTATGAACTCAATATTAATGAACATCATATTTTATGGATCGCCTACCATTTGGAAGGCGCCACAATTTCAGACATCGCGAAGTTTGGCGTAATGCATGTCTCAACCGCCTTTAACTTCTCAAAAAAAGAAGATGACCGACGCAATACATATGTGACGGTTTCAGAAGAAGGCAAAGCATTACTTATCCAGATGAATGAAAATTACCATAATGAAGATTACAGCGTACTTCAGGGTTCTCTTCCCATTCGTGATATTTATGGAAAATTCCCTGAATTCCTAGAAGTCATGTCAGTATTGCGCAACATTTATGGAGATGATTTTATGGACATTTTCGAACGTGGTTTTCAGAACATTGAGAAGACATATGTCGATTCAAGTGATTACCTTATAAAATCTAAAGTAGAGTCATAATTACCTGCTCTTTACACGGTTTAGTTTTTTCCTTTTGATCACAAATTCTGCTATGATAGAAAAGAAGCAGAAAGAGGAGGTCTAAAATGGTTATTGCGATTACCATTCTATTTTCATTGTTCTACTTATATCAAATTAATAAAATGACATTTGCTCTTTGCCAATCTAGAGAGATTCCAGAAGAAAAGCAGCCAAAGATTTATCGCACTGTAAATATTCTGATCACAATCCTTATTTTATCCTTATATGTAGAAGTGTTCTTTAGCGCCTGACACTATGTATGCCCGCCCCCATTGCTGGAGGCAGGGCTTTTTTTAATACAAGTATGCCGCGCCGACGATGATCAACAAAATGAACAAAACAACAATTAAAGCAAAGCCTGATGAACCTGATCCGCCCTGTGTGTAACCGCTCATGAAGGCACCCCCTTTCACATTGTATCTTATGCGAATGTAGAAAAAAGCGGTTGGGCAGTTTCAAATGAATGGAACCTTTTTGTTTTTTATACGTTATATGATATAGTGTTTACTTGAAGAATATACAGAATCTATACTTAGATTAGGGGAGTTAATTACATGAAAAAGAAGATGTTAGCATTTACACTTGCAGCTTCGGTTGCAGCTTTATCCGCTTGTTCTGGCGGCGATGAAAAGGTTATGACGTCCAAAGCAGGAGATGTAACGAAAGATGAGTTTTATCAAGAAATGAAAACATCTGTCGGTGAACAAGCTCTACAAATGATCATCTTAGAAAAGGTTCTGGATGATAAGTATAATGTAGACGATAAGCAAGTAGATGCAGAATTTGATAAAAACAAAGAACAACTCGGTGAAAACTTCGAAGCTTTCTTAGCTCAACAAGGTCAAACACCTGAGAGCTTCAAGAAAATGATTCGTTTGAATAAATTGCAGGAAGCTGCATTGACTGACGGCATTGAAGTTTCTGACGAAGAGTTGAACAAGCGCCTTGAGGAATCACAATCAGAAATCAACGCTCGTCATATCTTAGTTGAAGATGAAAAGACAGCTAAGGAAGTAAAAGAAAAGTTGGATAAAGGAGAAGACTTTGCGAAAGTAGCAAAAGAATACTCTACTGATCCAGGTTCTAAAGATGAAGGCGGAGATCTTGATTGGTTCGCTTACGGTGTCATGGTTCCTGAATTCTGGAACGCTGCATACGACTTAGAGCCAGGTAAAATCAGTGAGCCTGTTCAATCAGATAACGGTTTCCATATCATCGAAGTAAAAGAAAAGCGTAAAACTGACGATAAAGAGATCACTGATGAAAAGAAAGACGAAATCCGTCATGAACTATTGATGGAAAAAGCTGACGAAAACGAGCTATTAGCTAAAGTTTCGAAGTTAGTAAAAGATGCAGATGTTAAGATCAAAGATGAAGATTTGAAAGCTTCACTTGATTTGTTCAAGATGGAAGAGCAACCAGCTGAAGAAGCACCTGCAGAAGACGCTCCAGCTGATGATACTGAAGTGGAAGTAGAAGAAGGTAAGTAATATATGAAAAGGTCTGCCCTGGAAGTTATATCTTCCACTGGCAGACCTTTTTTGTGATTTTATAATCGTAGTGATTGGTTGTTTTGCTAGCCCAATCAAAACCAAGACTTAACAATATTCTTTACTTCACAACGAGTCGTGTCCTGTCCCACATTAATTTATTCAAACGTAGGCTTGTAGAACGAACGGTTATCCAGCGGGAATACGCGCTCAGAGAACTCGCCTGGCGTCGTTTTCGACATCACACGGTTCAGCATATTCATCTTCGCATCGATATTATCGATATAGTGAAGAATCTCTGCCTCTTTTAACATCGGACGCTTCGGACTGCCCCACTCTTCTTTACCATGGTGAGACAACACCATATGCTGAAGCAACATCACTTCTTCGCCTTCGATCTCCAGTTCTTCTGCCGCCTTGGAAATTTCATTGACCATGATCGTAATATGTCCTAGCAAGTTCCCTTCAATCGTATACTGCGTACCGACGGGACCTGACAACTCGATGACCTTTCCGATATCATGCAAAATAATCCCTGCATACAGCAAGTCTTTGTTCAACGTCGGATACAACTCCGCAATCGCCTTGCCAAGTTTTAACATCGAAACTACGTGATCTAGCAAGCCTGACACGTAGTCATGATGATTTCTCGTAGCTGCCGGATATAACACGAAGTCTTGCTGGTGCTTCTTCAATAAATGACGAGTGACACGCTGGATTTGTGGATTTTTCATTTCAAAGAAATACTGCATTAATTCATCAAGCAATACTTCCTTACTCTTTTCAGCAGACGGTACTAAATCTGCAATCGTCACGCCTTCATCTTCTTTTACAGGACGAATTGCTTTAAGACGAAGTTGATTTTTTCCGCGGTATTCGTGGATTTCTCCACCTACTTTTACGATAGTCGCCCCCTGATACATCTGGGCTTGTTCTTCACCCGCATCCCAAAGTTTAGCTTCAAGATCCCCACTTTTATCTTGCAGAATCAACGTCATGAACGGACTCCCCTGCTGTGTGACACCTTTTGTTGCCTGTTTAATCAATAAATACATGTCGATCGTTTCGCCGACTTGATAGTCAAGTAGTTTTTTCATCAGTGAATCTCCCCTTTTACTTTTCGTCCAATCTCAATTGTATGAGGCTCACTTGGCCATTTCGATTTCATCTCTTGATGACAAGTAAAGTACAGAAATTGATGAGATGGCTGTAACCCAGTAAGTATTTCTATCATACGCGAAAGTCGCTCATTATCAAAGTGAACAAATGGATCATCCATAATGATTGGGAACGGTGCACGCTCTGATAATTCAAATGCTAACGCTAGTCGCAATGAAAGATAAGCTTGCTCTTTTGTAGCTTGACTGAGTTCATTGATCATGAAAGTTTGTCCTTCGTCAGTGACTGCCTCAAAATAACCTTCCATCGTTAAACCGAGCGTCGCGTATCGATTTCCTGTTAAATAGCTAAACCATTTATTCGCCTGAATGAGAACGGCTGGTAATTGATGTTCTTTCCACTCACTCATCGTCTGTCGAATCGACTCACGGACAGCTTTGCGGATTACCCATTGTTCTGTCATTTCTTCCAACTCGGCTTTTCGCACTTCTACTAACTGCTGTAGTTCACTGTACGTTTGACTGGCACCCATTTGTGATATTTCATGACCTACCTTGACTTGCTCATCTACAAGCGCCTCTACTTCTTGACGAATCATTTGAAGACGGTTCGACGTTTCACTGCGTTGTCGTTCCAGTTCGGGTAGGGTCCATTCTTTTACTAATGGTTCTTTACTATATAAAGAAAGCTGGGCTTCTACTTCTTTTAGCTGTCGTTTCAGCAATTGTGCATCTTGATTTTGCTGATACGCAGTGTAAAATTGTTCTTTTTCCGATACGCCAACGCTATCGAACAATTTTTGAATTTCTGCTCTTGTTGTTTCCAACAGCTCCTGTGTTTCTTGTAACTGTTCTTTGATTTCAACTACTGTTTGTTGTTTGCTTAAATGCTTTTCTTGCAGGCTATTCTGACGAAGTAGTTCTTGGCGAATTCTTTCGAATAAACCTTCTTCCGCAACAGGTCCGAGCACTTCTTCCACTTCTTTGATTATCGATTGTATGTGCTGTGTCGTTGTTAGCAGACGTTGCCGCCATGTTCTCAAATCTATTTCCGTGTCCTGGAACTCGCGCAGTAACCGGAAGCTTTCCTGAATATTGAATGTCAGATCGAATGGTTCATCTTGCAACAGTTCTTGCAACTTCTTCACCGCTTGTTGTTTCTGATAATAAAGTTGTTCCATTTCTTCCGCGTATTTCTGCAATTTATGATCCAGTCTTTCAATCTCGGTTACAACTTGTTGTTCATCGCGCTGTTGCAGAACATCACGCTCAGCCAGTCTTTCGAGTTCTACTGCTAACGCTTCATGATCTCGAATGAACGATTGCTGGTCTGAAACAGAATCAGGTCGTTGTTTCCATAACCAAGCACCGACCGCCACAACGACTAGACCAAGGCCCGCAAACAACCATTGCTGCTGCAAGATACTATATGCCCCGATCGCTAGTCCAATGAGCAAAATAACTGCCGGAACGATCTGATTCGATACGTGCTTATCTCCCGCAGATACAATGAATTTAGCCTCAGCTAGTTGACGTTGCAATTCTGGCAAAGTCGCCAGTTTCTCTCGTTCAGATTCAGTCAATCGCAAACGTTCCGTACGTTCTTTTCGTTGCTCTGCTCCCTGACGCTCACTTTCTGCTTCTGCCAATAGACGTTGCAATGCTTTTAGTTGCTGATCCAATTCTTTCTGCTCTTCAACGATAGGCTCAAGTTGACGTTCACGTTGTATGGAGACATCTATGTTCCCTATTGATAACTGCTGCTCGTCAGTTAACCCTAAGCGATTGCTGAACTGCTGTTGTTTCTTTTCTAGCATACGAATTTCCTGTTCAGCAGAAAGTCGATCGGTACGTAACCGATGCCATTCCGCTTCCTGTGCCACCCACCGCTCCAACTGTTGCCGTTCACTGTCAGGTCGTAAATCGATTAATTCCGACTGCCACTCCGCCTGTTCTTTCTCTAGACGTGTTTTCTTTAATTGCCATTCTGATTGTTTACTGGCCAGTTCTTCATAACGACGAATTCCCGCTGCCGGAAACTCATCCGATAAGTGAGTAAGTTGTTCATGTAATTGATTGCGCTGTTGCTGGAGCGGAACAATTTGCATGGCGATTCGTTGTTCTTCAGACTGCTTATAAAGATGTTGCTCTTCCAAGCGTAAAGTCGCCACTTGCTCATCGAGTTCTTGCTTGCGAATAGTAAGCGGTTCATACGTCGAGAGCTTCTGCTGCTCTTTTTGCATGGCTTGTTCAAGTTCACGTATTTCGATTAGTTTTTTATTCATCGGCGGTATTTTTCCAGATTTTTTGAAGAGGCCACCCATTTCTTTCTCCATCTTCTTTTCAACTTTCCAAAGTGTATCTAAACCAGTCGTACCTGAAGCAAGTAATGTACGGCTTAAATCATTTTCATCCATTTTCTCGAGATCTTGTAACTGGAATAAGGAGAAAGAGAAAATGGATTCAAAAGCTTGTCGATCGTAACCTCTCAATAACCTCTTCAGTTCTGCTTCCCCTGCAATACCCCCATCTTCAAAACGGATTAAGACGTCACCTGAAGACTTCCCACGCACCCGCTCAATCATCCAATTACCATACTCTTGATCTTCTATATATAGACAGCCGCCATATTTACCACCTGTTTTCGGCTCATAGCGCAGCTCTTGTTGATTTTTTTGTGGAAATCCAAATAAAATATGAAGGATGGCTTGCTGAATGGTCGTCTTCCCTGCTTCATTCGGTCCATACAAAAGATTCATACCGGGGCGCAAATCAATTTCTAGATTCTCATGCTGACCGAATCCATAAAGAAGTATTTTCTGGATTTTCATTTCAGCTCTCCTTCAACATTTCATTCTCAAGCAATGCGGTTGCCTGCTGTTTTAACCGCTCAAAATCTGCAGGCGTCAGTGCTTCTAAATAGCGACCGGCTTTATGGTTGTACACTTCTTTCACTAAGTCATTCCAGTCATTCACTTCCCAAGAGGACATGGTTCTTTCCACTGGTTCCAATAATGAATTAGGGACTACTGAATCATGGATTGGCGGCCATTCAATTGCTGAAATCCACACAAAAGGTTCCATTGCTTCATACTGTTCACGCAAAATGTTGAGCCATTCTGTCTCAGCCCTAGCTACGTCTTTTGTCAAACCTTCCGTATGTTTCATCACTAACTCCACGACGATACTACCAGCTTCAGCTGTTAGTTGATCAATCGCTTCCTGACAAGCAGAAATCCAGTCATCTGCGTAGTCAATTCCTTCGCACGAAACCGTCAAGGTAGTGAATACAATATCTGATGTGCCCACAAATTTAAGGGTAGTGTTAGTAGACGTCAACAAGACGTCATAAAAACCTTTACGTCCTTGTTCATTGCGATGCCGGCCTTGAATATTGCCAGGGTAAACAATCGGTGGTTCTGACGACAATACTTGGCGCTTATGGATATGGCCAAGCGCCCAGTAGTTATAATGCTTATCTTGTAATTCACGGATTGTAAACGGCGCATATACAGCATGCTCTGCATCTCCTGCCACACTTCCATGTAATAGACCAATATGTATTCCGTCAGTAGCTTTCGAATATTGCCTACTCATTGGTTCTTTAACATGGCGCTGCGGATAGCTGAAGCCATGTAAATAAATGATGTTGTCACGGATCAGCAGTTGTTTTTGCTCTACTCGTTCAGAAAACACGTGAACATTTTCGGGCAATGAAACTCTAGTCCATCTACCTTCCAGGTGGTCGTGATTTCCATAGGACAGGTAGACAGGAATATTCACTTTTTGAAGTTGTTGCATACCTTGCTGAAAACGAATTTGCGCACGCAAACTACGGTCTTCACCGTCGTAAATATCGCCCACAATGACAATGAAATCCGGGCGTTCTTTAACTGCGTAGGCTATGAATCGGTCGAATGCGGCGAATGTGGACTGCTGCAGTCTGGCAAGTTCGTCCGGACCTGCTGCCGCCATGCCTTTAAAAGGGCTGTCCAAGTGCAGGTCGGCTGTATGTAAAAAACGTATAGGTTCCATAGGTCGCACCCCTTCCACGAATACTCGTTCCTATTTTACCATATTCAATCGATTGTAGGGAAGATGGTTACATAAATGTAAATAGAGTGCATCGTTAATTAACTTTGTGGGTGGAACTTCAATCGTATTGTACTCACTAATTACCTAGTTCCACCATTTCCGCTTTGTCTTTGAGCTATCACCACGTAAAAAAAGCCCCAAGAAGCACCGTGACTTCTTGGGACGCCCTTCACATAAACCTATTCCTTTCCAAGCTGAACAGCCTTTTTCAAATCTTTCAGTGAACGTGATGGGCCATACATTAAGACACCGCCACGATACACTTTCGATCCGAACCAGCCGAGGATCAAGATGGTCACAACCATAATGCCTATTGAAAGCAAAGGCTCCCATAAAGGTAAGTCGAGCATGCCAACTCGAAGGAACATGACAAGTGGAGCGAAGAATGGGATGAACGATGCGATTTTTAAATAGCCTAATTCTGGATTCCCAAGACCAGTTGCTGCGATTATGAAGGCTGCAACGATCAGCAACGACATCGGCATAATCATTTGCTGTACGTCTTCTGTACGGCTCACTAATGAACCAAGCAAGGCTGCAAGTGTGGCGTATAAGAAATAGCCCAGTAAGAAGAATATCACTGCGTAAACAAGTGTGCTTACTTCTAAGTTTTCTAAACTAAAGAATGCGGATAACTCATTTTCTTCTCCTGTGGAAGAAAGTCTATAAGCTAAAAATCCGGACACTGCATAAATTAGTATCTGTACAATTCCGAGTGATCCGATTCCAAGCACTTTCGCAAACATATGCTTAACAGGTGATACGCTCGAGATAAGAATTTCCATCACGCGTGATGATTTTTCTGTTGCTACTTCCGTTGCAATCATCGATGAATAAATAATTACGGCAAAATAAATGACGAACATCAATACATATACCAAGATGCGAGCCTGGTTTAGTTCTTCTTCTGATTTTGCTGTTTCTGAAATATTATGTTTCTCAAATTGAATGGGTGCAAATAACTCAGAAACTTGTTCACCCGATAATGAGAGCTGTTCAGCTTTCACCTCAGTTTGAATGCTCTGTAATGCATCTTGCAGAGCTGAAGGCAAAAATTGGTCTACTAAGCTGCTTGTAGTGTAATTCGCTTGAATCGTTTGATCAGCATCGAAACTCAATTCCATGAACGCGGCAATTTCTTCCGATTTTACTTGCTCTGATAACTGACTTGGCGAGTCTTCTGTCAGCTCTAATGAAATTCCTTGCTCATTTTGCTGAAGTTTTTCAAGCAGACGGTCAAATAACACGCCACTTTCATCAACGACCACTACACGATCCTCTTCTTCATTCCCCATCATCTTACCGACCTTTTCCATAATGCTCGGCAAATTCGCGAAGAGGAAAATACCCGCTACCATAATAAGTGTCGTAATGAAAAATGATTTGGTTTTAGCTTTAGTTAAGAAACTTTGTTTGAAAATAATCCAAAATTCACGCATGCTCTTTCCCCACTTTCGCAATAAATATGTCTTGCAAAGATGGTTCTTCTATTTCAAACTGACGAATCGGTCCTTTAAGCAATACTGCCTGCAACAGCGTATGCGCCACTTGTTCATCCTCAACTTGAAAGACTGCACCTTCCAATGAATGATGGGCGGTCGTTACTCCTTCGATGCTCTCTAGTTCTATTAAAGGAAAGTCTGCACGGATTCGGACATTTTGTTTGCCGAACGAACGTTTTACGTCACGCAAATTTCCACTTACCAATTGTTTGCCATGGTGAATAATACTGAGTTGTTCACATAACTCTTCTACATGATCCATACGGTGGCTTGAAAACAGAATCGTTGCTCCGTTATTACGGAAGTCTACGATCGCTTTTTTTAGCATCTCGACGTTAACCGGATCAAGTCCTGAGAACGGTTCATCCAGGATCAACAATTGCGGATCATGCAATAATGCGGCAATGACTTGTATCTTTTGCTGATTCCCTTTGGATAACTCCTCTACCTTTTTATTCGTATTTTGTGGTACTTCGAAACGATCCAACCAATGCAGTGCGGAGCTTTTCGCTGCTGACTTTTTCATTCCACGTAGCTGTCCAAGAAAGATTAACTGATCCAGTACTTTCATTTTTGGATAAAGCCCCCGTTCCTCCGGTAGATACCCAATTAGCGGACTTGTCTCATACGATATCGTACGGCCGTTCCATGAAATATTTCCTTCTGTCGGAGTTAGTAATCCCAAAATCATTCGAAATGTAGTGGTCTTTCCGGCGCCGTTTGCTCCAAGAAATCCATACATCGTCCCTTCTTCCACCGTCAATGACAGCTGATCCACTGCTGTAAAATCACCAAATCGTTTAGTCACTCGTTCCAATTCTAAGGCCATGTACATCATCTCCTTCAATACTCTCTATCTCGTTCTACGTTTCAAGAGACAATATGTTTCATAATTGTAAATATTCTTCTTAGACATTCTAACATTCACTATCTTTTTTCACTTTAATTCACTGAATCATTATTCATTTCGTTCAATTCATAGTATACTAAGTAAAAGATGATGGAGGCGATACAATGAAAACGTACAAACTTACAGCTTACGAAAAAGATGGTTCATTGATTACAGAAGAAACTTTCACTGCTGAATCTGATGACGTAGCAAAAGAACAAGGTCATCAGTTGCTGACAGAAAAAGATTTGCTCGAGCGAACGCACCGCCTGGCTTCCCCTCTTGGTAAATTATTATTATTCCATACGTAAACAAATGACAAAATCTCCGTTTGTAGGGGATTTTGTTTTTTATACGATGAATATGAACAACAGGAAATTGTATTGCGCACAGTTTTCAAATCTTTATACAAATAGCACAAGATTTTTTCAGAATTTTGTGATACGCTATGGTCGTCAAGAAATCGTAGAAGGAAGTGACTCGTTTGAACATTGCTTTAATTGCGCATGATGAAAAAAAGGCTGAATTAGTCAATTTCACAATTGCTTACGAGCAGATTTTTGCTAAACATACTCTTTACGCAACGGGCACAACAGGCTTACGCATCATGGAAGAAACCGATCTATCTGTCACACGACTCATGTCGGGTCCTCTTGGCGGAGATCAGCAGATGGGAGCCATGATCGCGATGGGTGAGCTAGATTTAATTTTATTTTTCCGTGATCCGTTGACTGCACAGCCACATGAACCGGATGTGAGTGCGTTACTTCGATTATGTGATGTCTATGGTATACCTCTCGCTACGAATTTAGCTTCAGCGGAGTTACTATTGCGTGCTATAGAAAAAGGCTATTTCTCATGGAGAGAAACAGCCGCCAAGTATCAATAATTCTTCAAAGATGATAATAGATGTAAACGAGATGCGCAGTTTCCATAGCGCGTCTTTTTATCTGCCATTTATTGACCCGTGAAGCTCGGTTTTCTTTTCTCAATAAACGCCTGTACGCCTTCGCGGTGATCAGTTGTTGAGCGCATGGCTGTTTGTGCTTCACTTTCGAGTCTCACTATTTGTTCAAGTTCTGCGATGCCCGCCGCATGGAGTATTTTCTTTGTTGCCGCCATAGAAGCTGTCGGGGAGTGCAAGATCAATTGAGCGCGTTGTTGTGCCGTGTTCCACGCTTCACCATCTGCTACCGCTTCGTCAACGAGTCCAATATGCATTGCACTTTTTCCATCAAGTACTTTCCCAGACCAAATGAGTTGTTTAGCTTTGGCTGTGCCTACGCGTTCTTTCAGGAAGAAGTGACCGCCACCATCTGGAACGAGTCCGATGCCAATGAAGTTCATTGCAATTTTACTTGATTCTTCCGCGATGACAACATCGCATGCAATAGCGATACTGCATCCTAATCCCGCCGCTGCGCCATGTACGGACGCAATGGTGATTTGTGGCATGCTATACATAGACAAAGCCAATCTCGATAAGTCGACCATGATGTCTTCCATTTTCATTGGCCCATTCGGGTTTAGCATCGCCTTGACGTTTCCACCAGCAGAAAATGCTCGACCAGCACCCCGGAACAGTACGACATGTACTGAGGAATTCACCTTTAGTTGATCTACAATATCCGCCAATTCTTTCATCATGACGCCGTCCATTGCGTTCATTACATCAGGTTGGTTAAAGGTTATTGTCGCTAATCGTCCTTCAATTTCCACTTCGATCTGTTTTGTCAAAATCAATTCCCCCTTTATGTGAATGGTTGTTCATTCATTACATTATACACAATTACCAGATCATTTGCATAACTTTAACAAAAAAATCCCCTCGCCATTTTTACGACGGGGGAATTTCAATATTACTTTATAGTCTCTGAAGAAGGAAATAACTTTTCCAAATACGCTATTTTCTTATCGATGGCTTCTTCAAAGCCCAATATATAGGCGCCAGGTTCTTTCGGATTATGGAATTGCGTCAACTTGCCAGTTGCTGGTTCCATGAACTTACTCGAAGCTCCGCAACCTAAGCCAATAATGGTTTGCGCTTCTTCCATGATCAAAATGTTATAAAGACTTTCTTCACCGGGTTTTGAATACCCTACGTTTTCAAGATTTCCTAATATGTTTTTCTGGCGGTAAAGATAATACGGTATATAGCCATTATCACGAGACCATTCTTCACCGCGCGTCATCATTTTCCCTACAGTTTCGCGGTCCGCCACTTGATACTTATCTTTGTTGCGCGTCATTTCAGAAGCGCGCTTGAATGACAACGTGTGGATCGTCAAAGATTCCGGCTGCATCTTTTCTGTTTCAGCTAATGAATGTTCAAATTCTTCCAGACCTTCATTCGGCAAACCAATGATTAAGTCCATATTTATATTGCGCATTCCTTGCTCTCTTGACAACCAATATTTATCGATTGTTTCCTGTACCGTGTGATGACGGCCGATTGCTTTCAACGTTTCGTCCGTATATGATTGCGGATTGACACTGATTCGATCTATGCCCCACTTCTTCAGCACTTCGAGTTTTGGTACCGTAATTGTATCTGGACGCCCGGCTTCTACCGTTACTTCACGAACATGTTCCATATAAGGGAATGAGTCCGTCATCGTTTGATAGAGTGCATCCATTTCATCTGCTTCAATAGATGTGGGTGTTCCGCCACCGAAATAAATTGTCGTAATGCGAATATCATGTTCTTTTAACCATTTACCCATCGCGCGCATTTCTTCATGCAAGCCGTCGAGGAATGTCTCCACTCGCCCACTTTTTCGATGAATCGCATAAGCTGGGAACGTGCAATACGCACATTTTGTCGGACAAAACGGAATACCGATATATATACTCACTTCTTCTTTCAATGAATATAAATCGGGCAATGCATTTAGCTGAACGTCTGCAATTTTCGCAATCAAATCACTTTTTCGTACAGAAACACGATGACGTTGCTGAAGTAATTGCTTTGCTTCATCGACCGAATGGCCGTCTTGAATATACATATGATACAACTTGGTAGGTCGGATTCCCGTTAGAATTCCCCACTCTTGATCCATTCCAGTTGCTTGTTCCAGTGCATCTAGCAATACATGGGAATACATTCTTTTGCGCTGACGTATTTGCTCGCGTTCTTCTGTTTCTTTTACCTCTTCGGCAAAACGCGACGTATAATGCTTGTCTTGCCATTGAATATCTACCGTTACACTTGGCGATTCTTCGTATTCTTCTCTAAATTGTAACGCAATCGCTGTTTCATCCGTTCGATCTGTCACTATTTTAGACTGTTCGAAAAATAAATTGGCTAAGTGTGTAAACATTCGGATCCAATCTTGAGGGAACTGTTGATTCACATATAATTGTTGCATTATTTTCTCCTACTCTCCATCTGTTGAAAAAAACCGGCCTAGGCCGGTTTCGATATATCTATTAATTGAATCCTTCATATAAATCTTGAACCGGTTTCAATACTACACGGTTTACTTCTTCAATCAATTCGCTGAGTTTCATTTCAGCAGTCAGCATAGCCAAGATTTTCGGATTTTCTTGAGCGAGTAATGCTGTTTTTTGCGCGTGCTCAAGCTCGTCTCCTTCAATCTCTTCGCCAGCCATTTGTTTCTGTTGTAATTTCATTTGGATTTCGCGAAAGCTTTCGAACAATGCAAGTGCTTGCTCGTCACCTTTCACATCGGCCATTGCTGTTTTCACCGCTACATACTCATCTGTTTTACGCAAAGTTGATTCCAATTTGTTCATATCATCATAAATATTTACTGACATACTAACTCCTCCTACTATCCATTTAGTGTAATTGCTATGATTCCTTGCACAATACCAATAATTCCACCTAAAAACGCGCCCAGAACCGTAATCATTTTAAACTCTCTACGTGAAATGCCGAGAACTAGATCTTCCAGAACAGCCACAGGGAATGTGTCAACCTGTTCTTTCACCATTTCATCTAGTTTTAGTTTCTTCAACGATTGTTCAAGTTGCACTTCTGCTTGGGTGAATAAAAAGCTGACAATCTGTGGTGTCACCTTCTCAGCCGTCCAGGTGGATCCTTGTGGCCAATAATGGGACAAGCTGTGATCGAGTCTTTCACGTAGCGCCAATTGTTCCAGTGCATATTTTCTCACTGAAGCAAACACACTATCAAAATCGAATCCAGACGTCAATTGTTCCATCGGTTGTTGCTGAACATTTTGCCACTCTTTCCAAATCAATTTATCCAGTAACTCTTTTGTTCCAGGTGCTTCTATAAATCGCAATGCTTCCCGCTGAACCTTGCCGACAAGCGATTCCGATTCTCCAAAAAACATATTGAGCATGCCGCCAAATGTGCCTTTTGAAGCCAAGAAATCATCGATCAACTTTTGGAATGTCTGTCTTCCTTCTGCTGAATCAACAAATTGACTTGCACGTAATAGTACAAAATCAGAAGCTAGAGGAATTCTTTCTTCTATTTGTTGTTGCCACCGAAGAGGCATGACGTCTTCCACTGTACCTGTTGTTACTTTTTCTTTCATCCCGTATAGTTGCTGATCAATCAATGTAACCAACTTATCTTCCACTTGTTCAGGAAGTCCGTCTGCACCCGCAAGCTTGAGCCAGTCGTTCAATGTCTTATCTGATTGCAGGATGTATTGATCCATTTTACTTTGGACAAACGTCTGTACACGCTTTTCCATTCCAGGCGTCAACATCTTTTTCCGGAACAGGTCAGGTGTCAGCAAATAATTTGTCACCGTTTTACCAAGCTGTGTCGCCAATTCATTTCGGCGCTTCGGAATCAAGCCGGGTGTAAACGGCAAACGAGTTTTTCCAATGTATTTTGCTTCATGTGGCCTAAACAGCATCTTGATCGCCAGATGATTCGTTACTCCACCAATCAATGCGCCAATAAACGCCATGAACAAAATAGTTAGTACTATTTTCAATCGCTTCACCTTATTCCACTTGGTCTTCGTTCCAATTATAACAAAAACCAGCTGAATGAAAAGCAATTAGAGGCGGAGATTTCTGACTTTACATTTGATAGCAGTTCAGGTACGTTGCAAGTAGAGTATTACTTATCATGATCCTACGTTTTCACATATCGACAAAGGAGGTATTCATTTCATTGAAGAAAGAAATTATCGACCACTTGGGAAGAACCGTTGTGTATAATTTCCCACCCAAACGAATTGTTACATTATGTCCTGGTATTACAGAAACATTATTCGGAATTGGACTTGAGGAAGAAATTGTTGGACGCACACGATATTGTATATATCCCGAACAAGCTAAGAATGTTCCCGCAGTCGCAGGAACGAAAGATTTGAAGTTGGAAAAGATACATGAAGTACAACCTGACTTGATTATTATGGAAAAAGAAGAAAACACAAAAGAGATGGTTGAAATTCTTTCCGAGTTCTATCCGGTTTATGTAGCAGAAGTACAGACGATCGAAGAAGCTTATAGAATGATTACAGATATGGGTTCGTTGACTGATCATGAGCAACAATCGAAATCTCTTGTATCAGAAATCAAGCAAGCATTTACGGCGCTCCCCACTCTACCTGCTGCACGAGTTGCCTATGTCATTTGGCAAAAGCCGTATATGGTTGTCGGAAAAGACACTTATATCAACTCGCTGTTACAAGAACTCGGTTTCATCACACCGTTTGCTGAATCATCTGATCGCTATCCGGCTTTAACGGAAGAACAATTCAAGGAAGCGGATCTTGATTTAGTCTTACTGTCATCTGAACCCTATCCATTTAAAGAAAAACAACAAGTTCAATTCCAAGAAATGCTACCCGATTCAGCGATCCAGCTCATTGATGGTGAAATGTTTTGGTATGGAGTTCGGATGCTTGAAGGCGCCAAGTATTTTCAAAAATTCTCTTTCGACGTCTGATTTAATTTGCTCCATTGAATATGGTAGACATTCGAATCGCATGCTCCATATCATCATGTAATGCAATGAAAATTGGATCATATGCTTCTTCAAAAGGAATCGTCAAAAACATTTCCTTACATTGTTCTACTGCTTCAAGTTCATAAACTAGCGCATTTTTGGCTGACTCTTTTAAATTTGTACAAGGCGCTGGCTTTTTGGGATTCGGCACAAACTCATTTGTCATTATATAATGCAACTGCTGAAACATCTCGTAATGACTTTTTTCATCCTCATATGCATGGCGAATGAATTCTTGCCATAACAAATCATTCGTTAGCTGATACATGGACTTATAATAAAAATACGATTTATACTTTTCCTCGACTGCATTACGTAGTTGAGTAACAAACACACACTCATCCTTTCGTCCTTTTGGTCAGTTTATGAAATGAACGAACAGGATATCACTACTGGAACAATAAAGGAGAAAACATGATGCTACAACATTTCAGTTATAAAAAAATGTTCGAAGACTCTGATCTGCCAGGCTGGACCATCTCATTTTATTACCATAACAAACAATACAAAGGCGACTACCATAAAGATGGCACAATCAACTGGAAAAACGGCACACCTCCGGACGAAGAACAAGTCTTACGAATGGTGCATGACCTTATGACTTTCCACGTCTATGAATGAGAACCATCTAAATCGACCATCCTCTAACTAGAGGAGGTGCTTTTATGGGCAAAGAACAATCAAAAGGCAAGCAACAGTTAGAAAAAGAGCGGTTGAAGGTACAAAACCAAAAAACTGAAAACGTCTTTGAAGACAAAAGTCGCGTCCCCAACGAACAAAACGCCTTTAAAGAAACCCAACCACAATACGGTGAGTAAAAATATTGCCTAAGACTGAAGACACTTTCCTTGTGCAAAGGATTTGGTCTTCAGTCTTTTTTAAAAGATTTTTACATATTTGAAAAACAAGCGTAAATGGATGGTATTTTCGCCATGTAGCGGTGTTATCACATCGCCATTCGCTCTATATATCGACACATTACATACGACTAATACGATTTTTACCATTCTGTAAGCAAATCGAATTGTAATTTCTCTATAAATAAATTATTATAAAAGATAACTAACTTTACTTTACAGGAGGTGTACGCTTTGTTCTTTTCCCTCATCTGGGTTAAGCGCGAAGCTATTATTTGGATATTGCCATACGATTGGCAGCATTTGCTGCCTTGATCGCAATCACCGCTTTTTTTGTCGCGTGTGAATTCGCAATCGTGAAAGTCCGTTCATCACGTCTCGACCAATTAATCGTCGAAGGTAATCAACGTGCGGTTCTTTCAAAAAAAATTGCCGATAATTTAGATGAATATTTATCCGCTTGTCAGCTCGGAATTACGATTTCGGCACTCGGCTTAGGTATGCTCGGGGAACCAACAGTCCGTATGATGTTAGCTCCTGTTTTTGAAATGTTTATACTTGATGCCCATGTCGAAACCATTCTTTCATTCACTATCGCTTTAGCGATCGTCACCTATTTGCATGTCGTGGTAGGAGAACTAGCTCCAAAGACCATCGCTTTGCATAAGGCGGAAGAATTATCCTTATCCCTTGCCGTCCCACTGAATCTATTTTACCGTCTTATGTACCCGATCATTAAAGGAATGAACGGATCGGCACGTCTCGTTACACGATTGCTAGGCTTCAAATCCATTTCCGAATTAGAAGTAGGTCATACAGAGGAAGAATTGCGTATTATTTTATCTGATAGTTTGCGAAGCGGTGAAATTAATCAAGCAGAGTACAAGTACGTCAATCGTATTTTTGAGTTTGATGACCGAGTCGCAAAGGAAATTATGCTACCAAGAACAGAAATGATGACAGTCGATAAAGAAATGACATTATCCGAAGTGTTCGAATTACTAGGTGTAGAACAGTTTACCCGTTATCCAATTATTGACGGGGACAAAGATCACGTCATCGGACTTATCAACATGAAACACTTACTGACGGCCTATATTAAAGATCCGTCAAATGGTAGTAAATCGGTCATCAATTATATGCAACCAATTATCCGAGTCATCGAAACGATCCCAATTGGAGAATTACTCTTGAAGATCCAGCGGGAACGTATTCACATGGCCGTTCTATTGGATGAATATGGAGGGACTTCAGGTTTGGTCACTATTGAAGACATCTTAGAAGAAATTGTTGGTGAGATCCGCGATGAATTCGATATGGATGAACTACCTGAACTTCAGATTGTTGGCGCAGACCATTATATTCTGGATGCTAAAATGCTGATTGAAAATGTCAATCATGCATTGAACATTGAAATACTTGAAGAGGATATTGATACAATCGGCGGTTGGTTCATGGATCAACGCTTTGAAGCTATACAAGGCGAAAAGATTATTGAACAAGGATATGAGTTTACTGTCAAGGAAGTAGACGGCAACCATATTCTTTACCTAGAAGCAAAAAAACAACCTTCCGAAGTCGCAACCAATGAAGCTACCGATTCGTCTAAATAAAGCTTTCCCGTCTAAACGGGAAAGCTTTTATCTATGATCCAATGGTAAGGAGATGCTCAATGAATAAAAAACAGGAAAACTGGCTCCTCTCCATGTGGGCCGTCGCGCTAATCGCTACACTTGGCTCTTTGTATTTCTCAGAAATCAAAGGCTATATACCTTGCACGTTGTGTTGGTACCAACGAATTTTCATGTATCCTATTGTATTAATCGGCTTGATTGCACTTATTCAAAAAAACATTTCGATTGCCTGGACTACAGCTTCATTCGCTTTCATAGGAGGGTGTATCTCCCTCTACCACTACGGTCTTCAGAAACTGGCTTTCTTACAAGACAGCGCTCCTGAATGCAGCGGGGCTTCTTGTACAGGTGCATACATCAATTATCTCGGCTTTATTACGATTCCTTTTCTTGCATTGATAGCATTTGCTTTTATTTTCATCGCAAGTCTTGTAATCTTGAAACAAACAAAGGAGTGAAACACATTGAAAAAATTACTAGCTATTGGTGGAATTATTGTCGCACTCTTCATTCTGATCATTGTCCTCAATAATAAATCCAATGAAACGAAGCTGGCTGACAATCCGTACGGTACAAATAATCTACAACAATCCACAATCGATTTATTAGACAATGAAAGTTATCAGAACGTCGAACTTCCTGAAGAAATCTTCAAAAAAATTGAAAGCGGCGAACCGACAACTGTTTATTATTTCAGCCCGGAATGCCCGCACTGCATAGATATGACACCGCGTTTGATGCCGATTGCAGATGAATATGGTGCACATGTCTATCAGTATAATCTGCTCGAGTACCAAGATCAGTTAAAACAGGAATACAATATTACATCATGGCCTACACTAGTCCATTATAAAGATGGAAAAGAACAAGGCAGAACAGTCGGCTCACAGCCTGATGATCAAATTAGAGCATTCTTTGATGAATTCGAAAGCAATTAAGGAGACTACGTAGATGACAAGTTTTCATTATACGACTGAACGACCCGGCGAGACGATCGAAAAATTACTAAGAGAACAATGGCAAGGTGGGAAGAAATCTGTTCACCAAATGCGCATGGATAAAAGTGTAACGGATACAGATGGACAACCAGTAGATTGGAAAGAACCCCTTCCTGAAGGCACGGAACTGATCTTCGGTTTCTCTGAAGCACAGTCTGCATACAAACCAGAACCGTCAAACTCCCTGCGTGTATTATGGGAAGACGAACATTTACTTGCGGTGCACAAACCTGCTGGAGTATCCGTACACCCGGAACACTTACCTGGTACTGGCACATTGATGAACGAAGTCATGGGCTATATTGAAGCAAAAAGCGGCACCTATGCAGAGCATATCCATCGATTGGATCAACATACGGCAGGTGTTTTACTTATCGCAAAGCATCCGCTAGCGAAAACAATGTTCGACCGGATGTTGGAACAGAATCAAATCGAACGATATTATACGGCTGAACTAGAAGGTCAGCTAAGAAAACCGCGCGGTACGATTAATATGCCAATCGGTAAAGATCGCTATCATGCAACAAAGCGTAGAGTATCACCATCCGGCCAATCTGCGGTCACGCATTTTAAAGTACTTGAACGTAAACCGGATACGACACTTGTTGAAGCACAGTTGGAAACAGGAAGAACACACCAGATTCGTGTCCACTTCTCCCATATGGGTCACCCCGTAGTCGGAGATCAACTGTATGGAAGCGAGACGATGTCAAGAGGACCTTATAAGCTAGTCGCTACAAAGGTCACTTTCACGCATCCCATTACGTCAGAGATGATTGTAGTAGAAACTGAATAAAACAAAACAGAGCTGTTCAAGAGGTCGTAAAGACCACTTGGACAGCTCTATTTTACTACTTAGAATGTTAACCGTGAAATATGGCAATGGTGTTGAATATACCTTTAAAATGAATCTGGATCCGTACCTGTCCGTTCATCACGGTTCAACGCATCGATAATCGCCATATCTGAAAGTGTTAATTCAAAATCAGCCACTTCACTATTTTCTTGAATACGATCAAATGACACAGACTTTGGAATAACGATCAATCCATTTTGGAGATGCCATCTGATGACGACTTGAGCGACAGTCTTCCCGTGTTGCGCAGCGATTGCAGTGAGTGTTGCATCTTCAAGAATCTGCCCTCTAGCCAAAGGACTCCAAGACGTGACCGCAATTTGATGTTCACGACAAAACAGCCGCAACGGTTCTTGAGTTAAACGTGGATGGAGTTCTATTTGATTCACCATAGGACGAATATTAGCAATAGTAAATATTTCTTGTAAATGTGACTCGTGATGATTGGAAACACCTGTTGATCGAATCAATCTTTCATCATACAGTCTTTCAATCGCGCGATATGTATCTACGTAACTGCTGGCAACAGGCCAATGTGTCAAATATAAGTCTAGATAATTCATATCTAATCTAGTTAATGTACGCTCGAATGCACGCAGCGTTTCATCATATCCTTGGTGATCATTCCACACTTTCGATGTCACAAAGAAGTCTTCACGCGCTAGACCGGTGTGACGGATCGCTTCCCCCACTGCTTGTTCATTATCATAAATAGATGCTGTATCAATTGCGCGATAGCCTAGTGAAACCGCTTTCTCAACAGCTTGCATGGTTTGCTCAGGTTCTGTCATTTTATACGTTCCTAAACCGAACTGTGGCATTTGCACACCGTTGCTCAGTATAATCATCTGATCAAAAATCGTTGACATGAAAAATCCTCCTCTATAAACTCATAGTGCAATTGTACATTATTAAACAGAACTTATGAATGTTTTTTAAATATAACAGGTTGATTTCTTCTAAAAAAACGAATATTATTGTCTATGGACTTTATTATGTTCGTAATATAAGGAGAGAATACACAGTGTTCCAATTAGAGAAAAATCAAACGACAGTCAAAACAGAATTACTTGCAGGCATGACCACTTTCCTGACGATGGTCTATATCGTCATCGTCAATCCAATTATTTTATCTGAAGCCGGTGTTCCATTCGATCAAGTCTTTTTAGCCACCATTATAGCTACTGTGATCGGTACGCTTTGGATGGCCTTATTCGCAAACTATCCAATTGCTATTGCACCTGGAATGGGTTTGAATGCGTACTTTGCTTCCGTCGTCATCGGGTCTGACGGTCAACTCGACTACCTGACAGCTTTTTCTGCCGTCTTTATAGCAGGTCTAATCTTTGTATTACTATCGATGACTTCTTTCCGAGAAAAGCTAATTGAAGAAATTCCTGAAAATCTTAAACACGGTATCACGGCCGGAATTGGATTATTTATCGCATTCATCGGTCTACGTTTATCAGGATTAGTAGTTCCCCATGAATCCAACATCGTTCAGCTAGGTGAACTTACCTCGCCTGCTGTATTACTGACATTGTTCGGATTGCTCGTGACTATTATTCTAATGAACCGCAATGTCTATGGTGCTATTTTTATTGGAATGATTGCAACAGGTGTTGTCGCATTCTTCACGAAGCAATTACAATTCGATGGTATTGTGAAAATGCCCCACTTGCCTGAAGGAGTTCTTGTATGGAATCCGGTACAGGCGATGCAAGATGTTATTTCTTACGGTTTATACGGTGTCGTGCTATCTTTTCTACTCGTCACTTTATTTGATACAACTGGAACGATGATTGGAGTAGCCAAGCAAGCTGGCCTCATGAAAGGTAATTCTTTACCTCGCGCACGCCATGCACTTCTAGCCGACTCAGTAGCCGCCACAGTCGGCTCAATGGTTGGAACTAGCCCAACATCCGCTTATGTCGAATCATCCTCTGGCGTAGCTGTAGGTGGGCGTACAGGGTTGACTACATTGACAGTTGCAGTACTATTCATAGCTGCAGCATTTTTCAGTCCTATCGTCAGTGCCTTATCCGGCGTCGCAGCCATTACAGCACCTGCTTTGATTATTGTGGGCAGTTTGATGATCGGTGCGGTGAAAAATATCAATTGGGATTCATTCGACGAATCATTCCCAGCGTTTCTAGTTATTTTGACGATGCCGCTGACTTCAAGTATTGCGACAGGTATCGCACTGGGATTCATCACATACCCGTTACTGAAGATTACAAAAGGGCAAGGTAAGCAAGTTCCTATGCTGATGTATATCTTCGCTGTTCTATTCACCTATCAGCTGCTATTCCTGCCTCACTAAGATTTGTTAGTAACCTGTCACATAAAACGACGAAGATTATTTCATTTATATAATTTTTACGGTATACTGTTAGAAGGACTATTGATTTTTTAGGAGGTACAAACAATGAGACTAATTCTAATTATGGCTGTTTGTTTTGCATTCTTGTCTGCAATCTTTACTGGCGGATATGAAAATAAGCCAGGCGAATCAAAAACGAATCAAATGAAGTAAATAGAAAAGGGATTGGCCATGAGCCAATCCCCTTTTTTTTACATTACGTTAAATGTGCAAAACCTTGTTGACGAAGTGCTTCATAAATAAGAATGGCAGCAGTATTCGACAAGTTCAATGAACGGATATGCTCATCGTTCATCGGGATGCGCAAACAACTCTCTTTATACTTATCCGTAATTTCATTCGGCAGCCCAGTAGTTTCTTTGCCAAACACAAAGAAAATATCCTTATCGGGATCTGAATAATCAAACGTGTCATAGCTCGTCTCTCCGAATTTTGTAATGAAATAAAACTCGCCTTCCGGATAGCTGTCTAGAAACTCTTGGATTCCTTCATGATACGTAATATCAACATGCTCCCAGTAATCCAGTCCAGCTCGTTTCAACATTTTATCTTCAGTAGAAAAACCAAGCGGCTTTATTAAATGGAGAGCTGTATCCGTACCCGCACAAGTACGTGAAATATTTCCGGTATTTGCGGGAATTTGCGGTTCAAATAATGCAACGTGAATCGTCATCTTACTACCTTCTTTCAATTAATATGCAGCAGTTGCATAGCCTGTGTAATTTCACTTACTACAAACTCATCTTCTTCTATGAGCAAGGCTTCTTTAAGCACCTCATGCCCTTCTGTCGTGCCGATTTCCCCAAGTGCCCATGCCGCTGTTCCTCTGATCATGGGTCGTGGGTCTTCTTTTATTAATCTAGTTAGTTCCGGTATCGCTGATTCATCCTTAAAATGAGCCAATGCAATCAATGCATTTCGTTGAATTGGATTCTTTCCACGCCAAGAGCCTGACATATGGCCATACTGTTCTTTAAATTGCCGGTTTGATAATGATAATAGTGACAGCAACAAAGGTTTAACGAGCTCAGGCTCAGGCGTGAATGCCAGTTGGTGCGTGTGATTCAATCCTTTGTTTTTCGGACAAACCGTTTGGCATGTATCACACCCATACAATCGATTTCCAATCTTGTGCCGGAATTCTTCAGGTACAGGTTTTTTTGTTTGTGTTAAAAATGCAATACAACGCTGAGCATCTAATTGCCCCGGCTGTATAATCGCACCCGTTGGACAAACATCCAAGCATAAATTACAGTCTAGACATTGATCTTCCATCGGCTCATCTGGTATAAACGGCAGATTCGTAATCATCTCGCCCAGATAGACATAAGACCCGAACTCCGGTGTAATAATTGAGCAGTTCTTAGCCGACCAACCAATCCCCGCACGTTCTGCTACTGCACGATCTACAAGCTCTCCTGTATCCACCATAGAACGAAGTCGTGCATCCGGTACTTTAGTAAGAATGAATAATTCTAGCTGTGCTAGTTTGTCACGCAATACCGTATGGTAGTCTTCGCCCCAAGAAGCCCTACAAAACATACCCCGGCGCTCCCCTTTTTTTCCACGGGGACTATCCGACATTTTCGAGGGGTATGCAACTGCAATGGCAATGATACTTTCTGCTTGATCCAGTAATAATAAAGGCTCCGTTCTTTTCTCTATATCGGGCTCCTCAAAGCCGGATTGATAATTCAATCGTTGCTGTTGTTTCAGACGATCCTTCAATTTCACAAACGGGGCCGCTGTCGTAAAACCAATTTTGTCTATTCCAATGGACGCCGCAAACGTTTGTATTTCCTGTTGTAACTGAGCGACATTCACCATTCCCCGCCTCCCTTATGATAAGATGAAGTAAAATTACAAGCAGGTGATACTGATGCAACTTACTATTGATTCCTCTATATTCACGAAAATCCCAGATTTTAAATTAGGCATAATCTATTATAACAAAACAATCGTCTCCGCATCACCTCAGATGCTAAAAGGACGACTACAATTATTTCAAGAACAACTCTATTTCGAACTACTGGACAAAGATTTCGCGGATTTCAATGGTCTAGCGGAATGGCAATCCATCTGGGCGACTCTCGGAGCAGACCCATCGACTAAGCCACCAGCCCTTCAATCACTCTTACAACAGATTCAAGATCGTCACTATACCTCTTCCTTCCATAGTGCAGAAGATCTGAATACTTTCTTTTCCTTGCAATACGAAATCCCGACAGTTATTTATGATGCAGATAAAATAGCCGGTGATATTATGTTGTCTATCGGCACCAATCGCGATGGCTACGAAGGATTGAATAATCAATTCAATACCTTTGAAAACATCTTACTTCTAAGCGACGGATATAGTGCGTTTGGTAGCCCATATATTGATTCTATACGAACAGCCGTAACCGAGGAAACAGAAAACATCATTCAATTACTTTTCATTCGTCCTTCATTGGATTCCGACAAAGCTCGACAATTAGCTGAAGCTTGCGGTAAAATGTTCACTAGCATAAACGGTGGAGACTATATAAGTTCTGTATTGGATAGTAGGAATTCTAACTTTATTCTAACAAACGAGGTGGAATCATGAATATTACATTAGCTGAAGGAATTAAATTAAAAAGTATTCTATCGAAGCAAATCCGTGAATTAGAAACAGAAGCCCAACGTGTCGCTTTCATAACAGTTGAAAAAGGTGCACCACGTCCCATAATCAGCCGGAAATTAGAAGACGTAGAAGCCGAGATGGAACAAGTCAGAACAGATCAACGCAAACTAGACTATCTCATATATGTAGCAAACAGCACCAATACAGTGGAATTCGAAAACAAACAAATACCATTAGTTGAAGCGATTGAACTCGCTATCCAATTACGTGCAAAGTCTTCTTACTATAAACAGTTCTCTTTAGCGAGCAAAGAAGAAATACAATATGGCTTTGCCGAATCCACTACGATTTATCGTGTAGCATTGTTTGATCCAGAACAATATCGTCTAAGAGCACAACAAGCAGAAAAAGCCGCACACCAACTATCGAATCGTATCAACATGAAAAACTACACTATCGTTCTTGACTTTGATGGTGCTAATTACTTTTAACCTCAAAAAGGTGAGACTCCTTTTTGAGGCATAGAGTGGGGAATATGAACACAAACTTGCTAAAACCAATTACTCGTTACCCTTTACACATTGACCAATGACCTATTACCAACCATGTCCATGGCAATGTCCCCTTACTGAGTAACACCCTTTCATATTTCTCCTCTATGGCCTGCTGCCTGTCATTTCGACAGGCAGCAGGTATTTTTATATTTTTTCAATAAAAAAGAACACAGCATATGCTGTGTTCTTTTGGTGATACCCGAGGCCGGACTTGAACCGGCACGCCTCGCGGCATCGCATTTTGAGTGCGACGTGTCTGCCATTCCACCACTCGGGCACGTGTAAAGTAATTATATAAAATTATAAGGCGGCAACCGGAATCGAACCGGTGGTAAGGGTGTTGCAGACCCGTGCCTTACCGCTTGGCTATGCCGCCAACATAGTGGAGCGGAAGACGGGATTCGAACCCGCGACCCCGACCTTGGCAAGGTCGTATTCTACCACTGAACTACTTCCGCAAAACTGACTGGGGTAGCTGGATTCGAACCAACGAGTGACGGAGTCAAAGTCCGTTGCCTTACCGCTTGGCTATACCCCACTAATGGGGCGGACGAGGGGAATTGAACCCCCGAGTGTCGGAATCACAATCCGATGCGTTAACCACTTCGCCACGACCGCCATGTTATGATTACTTACAATATAGTAATGAGTGTTAATTCTTTTAAATATATGGGGCGGACGAGGGGTATCGAACCCCCGAATGTCGGAATCACAATCCGATGCGTTAACCACTTCGCCACGACCGCCACAATAATTATTTATTTAAAAATACAGGGGCAGTAGGAATCGAACCCACACCAAAGGTTTTGGAGACCTCTATTCTACCGTTGAACTATGCCCCTAAATGGTGGTGGGGGACGGATTCGAACCGCCGAACCCGGAGGGAGCGGATTTACAGTCCGCCGCGTTTAGCCACTTCGCTACCCCACCAGTAAGGATGCCGGCGAAAGGACTTGAACCCTCAACCTACTGATTACAAGTCAGTTGCTCTACCAATTGAGCTACACCGGCATATAAATGGTGGCTCAGGACGGAATCGAACCGCCGACACAAGGATTTTCAGTCCTTTGCTCTACCAACTGAGCTACTGAGCCACATTTTTTATTTTTAGAAAGACGCTTTTCGAAGCGTATGTATAAAATGGCGGTCCCGACGGGAATCGAACCCGCGATCTCCTGCGTGACAGGCAGGCATGTTAACCGCTACACCACGGGACCTTGGTTGCGGGGACAGGATTTGAACCTGTGACCTTTGGGTTATGAGCCCAACGAGCTACCACTGCTCCACCCCGCGATAATACTATAAAATAAATGGTGGAGGATGACGGGCTCGAACCGCCGACCCCCTGCTTGTAAGGCAGGTGCTCTCCCAGCTGAGCTAATCCTCCTGGGTTATACTACGATGTGATAAACGTATTTTCTATAAAATGGTGACCCCTACGGGATTCGAACCCGTGATACCGCCGTGAAAGGGCGGTGTCTTAACCGCTTGACCAAGGGGCCAATATATAATGAAAGCGTACATCTGGCGGAGAGCAAGGGATTCGAACCCTTGAGGCAGCGCAAACCGCCTACACGATTTCCAATCGTGCTCCTTCGGCCACTCGGACAGCTCTCCAATAATGGCTCCGCAGGTAAGACTCGAACTTACGACCGATCGGTTAACAGCCGATTGCTCTACCACTGAGCTACTGCGGAATAATGTAATGTGGTTATAATGTTTTTTCATAACTTGTCTAACAGACCAGCGATGTCCTACTCTCACAGGGGGAAACCCCCAACTACCATCGGCGCTAAAGAGCTTAACTTCCGTGTTCGGTATGGGAACGGGTGTGACCTCTTTGCCATCATCACTGAACTGTTTTTAAAGCCATGATTATTATATCAAACTGACTGAGAAAGTCAATCTTTTTTATAAAAAGATTTCATTCACTCAAAACTGAATAAAAGACATTGGTGTAGTTCAAGTAACTACTTTTTAGTATAGGTTAAGTCCTCGATCGATTAGTATCTGTCAGCTACATACGTCGCCGTACTTACACCCCAGACCTATCCACCTCATCATCTTTGAGGGATCTTACTTACTTGCGTAATGGGAAATCTCATCTTGAAGGGGGCTTCATGCTTAGATGCTTTCAGCATTTATCCCGTCCATACATAGCTACCCAGCGATGCCTTTGGCAAGACAACTGGTACACCAGCGGTATGTCCATCCCGGTCCTCTCGTACTAAGGACAGCTCTCCTCAAATTTCCTGCGCCCGCGACGGATAGGGACCGAACTGTCTCACGACGTTCTGAACCCAGCTCGCGTGCCGCTTTAATGGGCGAACAGCCCAACCCTTGGGACCGACTACAGCCCCAGGATGCGACGAGCCGACATCGAGGTGCCAAACCTCCCCGTCGATGTGGACTCTTGGGGGAGATAAGCCTGTTATCCCCGGGGTAGCTTTTATCCGTTGAGCGATGGCCCTTCCATGCGGAACCACCGGATCACTAAGTCCGTCTTTCGACCCTGCTCGACTTGTAGGTCTCGCAGTCAAGCTTCCTTATGCCTTTGCACTCTGCGAATGATGTCCAACCATTCTGAGGAAACCTTTGAGCGCCTCCGTTACTCTTTAGGAGGCGACCGCCCCAGTCAAACTGTCCACCTGACACTGTCTCCTGCCCGGATCACGGGCAAGGGTTAGAAGTCCAATACAGCCAGGGTAGTATCCCACCAATGCCTCCTCCGAAGCTAGCGCTCCGGAATCCAAGGCTCCTACCTATCCTGTACAGGCTGCACCGGAATTCAATATCAGGCTACAGTAAAGCTCCACGGGGTCTTTCCGTCCTGTCGCGGGTAATGCGCATCTTCACGCATATTATAATTTCACCGAGTCTCTCGTTGAGACAGTGCCCAGATCGTTACGCCTTTCGTGCGGGTCGGAACTTACCCGACAAGGAATTTCGCTACCTTAGGACCGTTATAGTTACGGCCGCCGTTTACTGGGGCTTCAATTCAGAGCTTCGCTTGCGCTAACCCCTCCTCTTAACCTTCCAGCACCGGGCAGGCGTCAGCCCCTATACGTCATCTTACGATTTTGCAGAGACCTGTGTTTTTGCTAAACAGTCGCCTGGGCCTATTCACTGCGGCTCTCTCGGGCTATTCACCCTACCAGAGCACCCCTTCTCCCGAAGTTACGGGGTCATTTTGCCGAGTTCCTTAACGAGAGTTCTCTCGATCACCTTAGGATTCTCTCCTCGCCTACCTGTGTCGGTTTGCGGTACAGGCACCTCCCGCCTCGCTAGAGGCTTTTCTTGGCAGTGTGAAATCAGGGACTCTGGAGATTAATCTCCTCGCCATCACAGCCTAGTGTTATATGAGAACGGGATTTGCCTCGTTCTCCACCTCACTGCTTAGACACACAACCAACTGTGTGCTCACCCTATCCTACTGCGTCCCCCCATTACTCAAACGGCGGGGAGGTGGTACAGGAATATCAACCTGTTGTCCATCGTCTACGCCTATCGGCCTCGACTTAGGTCCTGACTAACCCTGAGCGGACGAGCCTTCCTCAGGAAACCTTGGGCATTCGGTGGAAGGGATTCTCACCCTTCTTTCGCTACTCATACCGGCATTCTCACTTCCAAGCGCTCCACCAGTCCTTCCGGTCTAGCTTCAACGCCCTTGGAACGCTCTCCTACCATTGACCCTAAGGTCAATCCACAGCTTCGGTGATCTGTTTAGCCCCGGTACATTTTCGGCGCAGCGCCACTCGACCAGTGAGCTATTACGCACTCTTTAAATGATGGCTGCTTCTAAGCCAACATCCTGGTTGTCTGGGCAACGCCACATCCTTTTCCACTTAACAGATACTTGGGGACCTTAGCTGGTGGTCTGGGCTGTTTCCCTCTCGACAATGGATCTTATCACCCACTGTCTGACTCCCAAACATAAATCATCGGCATTCGGAGTTTGTCTGAATTCGGTAACCCGGGATGGGCCCCTCGTCCAAACAGTGCTCTACCTCCGAGATTCTTTCGTTTGAGGCTAGCCCTAAAGCTATTTCGGAGAGAACCAGCTATCTCCAGGTTCGATTGGAATTTCACCGCTACCCACACCTCATCCCCGCATTTTTCAACATACGTGGGTTCGGGCCTCCAGTCAGTGTTACCTGACCTTCACCCTGGACATGGGTAGATCACCTGGTTTCGGGTCTACGAC